>JASHRR010001126.1 GCA_030037185.1 Xanthobacteraceae bacterium
CGCGGGACACCCCAATCGAAAGGACAGGTTTGGATTCGCACCGCACCCGAGTAGCCAGGCTGCTCCACGTTTGCGGTTGGAAACCCTATGCGCCGAGAACAACCCGCGGTCACTTCGGCCAAAAACGCACTGGTTTCTAGAGGAGAATTTTTAACCTGGACCTCACCACGGCTAGTGGCCGAAAACTTACCATGCCCCACATACCCATCGCCCCCGCCTTCCCATCGGACGGGTTATTTATGTTGTGCGGCAAGCCAAGCCCGGTTTCGTTCGAGTCGTTCTGCCTCCGGAATGATCGGGCAGTTCGCGCAAAATCGCCGGTTGCTGTCCTTGAAATGAAGGCAGCAGGCGCGCATCCTTTGGAATGTCCGGCTTATCCCATCAATGTTGAAATCGTAGAGGTGAGGTGCGGCGCGTTCGATTTCCGGGTCCAAGCCGAACATGGCCCGCGCCGTGCGGACCGCGTGAGCTTCATCACCGAGCTGACGCCCTATGCTCGCAAACTGCGAGGCCCAGGACGAAGTTGCCATGGCCCAAAGCGCACGTCTGGAAAAGCCGGACCAAACATCTTGTGCGATAATCACAGGCTCGCTAATGCAATTAGGCTTTCCAGCAACCGCTTGAGCAACAACTCAGGGGGCAAGCTTTCCAGCCAATCCCGACTGCCGGCGAGCACGTCATCGGATTGTCCGACAAACGCTGCGTCGCGGATACACAGCCACCGCAACAAAGTCCGGGGCGAGAAGCAAACCGCGTAATTGCGGACAACCGGGACCCGCGATTGCACCAGATAACTGGCTATCGGGAATCCTCCGCCCCAGCCAAAGCGAAGCATCAGCGCCGCTGCCGCGGCCCTGCAGTTGAATTTGAAACCAACTGAACCGAAGCGCTGCATCAGGGAGGCAAGAGGATCAACTTCCGGCCTGCACAGTTCCTCACCGGACAGCCATGTGCCTTCGATATCTATTCGCTCGGGGCATGCCTGGACAACCAGCTCGTAGCGTCTGAGATTCTCCAGGATGTCAGCAAGCACCGGACGCCCAAGAGAGCCGGCATGTACTGGAAGAGCTCGGTCAAGTGGGTCCATAAATGAGTTGGATCTGTCGGCTACTGGCGCACGTAAGGAATTATGAGGAGACGTAACACTAGAGTGTGGTTGATAGGCTGAGCTCAAGCTCTTGGCAAATGGAAAGGACATGAGATTGCAGGAAGCAATCTCATCAACCTCCAAGCCGCTCAAGCAGCTCCTGTCCCGAGCTTTAGAATCGGGATCGGCCGAAATCGTCCCTCCACGTGTTTTTCAAGCGAACTTCCCACGACTGATGCTGTCGCTGGTGTTTGTTGGCCTCTATCTGAAACGCCATCGAGCTGGAGTTTGCCGTAAAGCACATTATCGCGTGACTGATAAGGAAGCGTTCTGGCGTGCCACCGCGGCGGGTTGAAACCGCGCCTCGATCTGTCATTGCATCCGGAGCAGCATCGTGTCTCGGACGGTATGGCTGGCGCGTGGCGCACAGGATCGCCAAAATGGTTAAGCAGGCACGCGCATGCTTCGGTGCACTCGGCTCGTGATCGCGCGGCATCAAGCGCTGTGAGTGGTCGCAGGTCGGACCGACGTCGTTCACCAGTTGACTGCTTCCGTCGCCAGTCATTGAAAAGTGGAATGTTCATGGCGTGGAGCTGTCACCTGATCCCAGACACCGACTTGGCGCAAGTGTGGGATCGCCTGAGGAACCGACTGCGCGTCTACCCATGTCGTAAAGATTAGTCTAGTCTAAGAATTGCACCGCAAAATCCCTGTTTGAGGCTTCGCCTCGCATCGACAAGGCGTGTAACTGCCTATCACATGGCTGAGAGCTTCGCTCGCTCGTCGGCGCACCATCAAACGACAGTCAAACGACAGCTTGGTATTCTGAGTTTGTTCGTATTTTTGTTCAAAATATCTAGGTACTAAGACCGCCGAGTATCTGCCATAGTGATACCAAGTACGCTATATACTGAATGAAATCAGATGTACATTTGACATGGTCACTCAAATATGCTTTAGAAGAATGGACGGTGAGTTCCCCTCCGTCGCACCTTCACAAACTCGAACTTAGACACTTCTAGGGCTAAACCCTGGAAGTGTCATTTTCTTTTTTCCGGAGATGCTCCTACGCGCCGCCTTGTCGGTCGATGGCGGCCATTGCGCCTGCCGGATCGGAGCAGTCACCGCCTAGCCGCATAACAACGGATAGCGAGAGGTCCCTGCATGTCCGGCGATTGAGCGGGAATGAAGCTAGGGCGAAAGCAAGGCTCCGCTGCCATCGTCGGCGGGCACAACGTCCCTGCCATTAACCGGACCGACTGCGATCGGTAGGGCTACAGTCAAGCGCCACGAATGCGGCTTCACGACGAGTGATCTCCAACCACGGACGCACGATGCGGTTCAGCGCGATTTCAGCTTCGCGTCAGCTTGCGTTAAGGCAGATATAGTCCCGCATTGTGTTCTCACAGGATCGCTGGTAATCGCTACGGGCCGAGTTGATCGGGGTCGCTCTCTAAGAGAGGTGAACTGACGAGCATCTGTGGCTGCAGTAATCGGGAGGTTGTCTTCAATTGCTAACCAGCTCTTAATGTATAGTATGCTATACTATCAGATATATTGATGGTACCAAAATTATATATCATCTCGAGCCAGCTGAATGGATGCTGAGAATTGTGTTGTTAGGGCCACAGCGAGTTGGCGACCAGCTGAACTTTATTTGGGCGGGTCACTAATCGATTGACAAAAACGTTTGCAACGAACACGCTTCATATCGAATACCAGACATATTCAACGCTGGGCGCAAACATGCGAGAAGATTTTGATAGGAAAGTGGAGGCGGCGGTTCAAACGGCGGGTCTCGATGCGCAGGCGGCCGCCGAAGCGCTGCTTAACCGCATGGCCTTCGGCCCGCGTCCCGGTGAGGCCGAACACCTGGCAAGCGACGGAGTGGTGAAGTGGGTCGAGGCTCAACTCGACGCTGATCTTCCGGAAACCACGCTCGAGACACGGCTTGCGGACATTCCGGCCGCGCACCTAGGCGGCGTCGAAACGATGTACCGCTACCCCGATCTGGGCAAGGTCTATGCGCATGCGCGGCACGCCTACGACCTCATTCCCCCACGGGGCGCGCCCCAAGATTCCGATTGGGTCAAACGCAAGATCGATAAATTCCGCTTGGAGCAGGGTTATTTGGATCAGGACGAGGTGCTCTACCCCGAACTGATGGGCCAAAAGATCCTGCGCGCGGTGTTTGCTTCCAACCAACTTCGTGAGGTACTGACGGACTTTTGGTTCAACCATTTTTATGTAAGCTTCACCAAATACAGCGCGCGGGCGTGGATTCTCGCGTATGAGCGCGACGCCATCCGGCCCAACGTGTTCGGCTGCTTCCGCACATTGCTCGGTGCCACGGCCCATCACCCCGCCATGCTGTTCTATCTCGACAACAGCCAGTCGGTTGCCGGAGCAGGAGTCCCAACGACGTATCAGATTGAGATCGAGCGTTTGCGCGCGCATCACGGGGAAGCGGCGGCCGGAATCATCGCGGCCATCGAGGCCCAGCTGCAGATGATTGAGGACGAGGAACAGATCATTCTCGACAAAGAGTTCCGCCCGCGCGCCGGCATCAACGAAAACTATGCACGCGAGCTTATGGAGTTGCACACGCTCGGGGTGAACGGCGGATACACTCAGATCGATGTCTCGGAGGTAGCCCGAGCGCTCACCGGCTGGACCGTGCACCCGGTGGGGTGCACGCCCGAATGGTTCAAGCGCGGTTTCGACGTGGCACGTCAGGCCAAATTCTATCGCAACGAGGCGTTCCTGTTCCGTCCGGATTGGCATGACGCCGCTAAAAAGCGCGTGTTGGGACATACGCTTCCTGCAGGACGGGGGATGGAAGACGGCGAGGACGTGCTCGACCTTCTGGCCGGCCATGGCTCGACGGCCAGGTTCCTGGCGCGCAAGCTTGCCGAGCGGTTCGTGGACGATCAGCCGTCCGAGCAGGCAGTCGGTGCGCTGACCGATGCATTCCTGGAAGGTGGCGGCGATCTTCGCCAAGTCATGAAGACACTGCTGAGCCTGCCCCAATTCTGGATCGCGGCAGCGAACAAGACGCGCATCAAGTCCCCGCTCTTTTATGCCGCCAGCGCGGTACGCGCCATTGACGCCCGGCTCGAGGTCACGAAATCGCTGGCGGAATGGATCGCGCGTATGGGACAGCCATTGTACGGGTTTAAGGCGCCTACAGGGTTTCCGGACCGGGGCGTTTTCTGGATCAACGCAGGCGCTATGCTGAACCGGATGAGCTTTGCGGTGAGTCTTGCCAACAACAAGATCAGAGGGATCGGCCCTCCTGCCCGTATTGCGGACGCGGAAGGACGAAGCGCCGGCATCCGCATCGGCGGACCCGAGTTTCAGCAACATTAGCCAGAAGGAATGCGGGATGCGTCAGGATGAAACGGCATCAGTGCTCGTGTGTATCTTCCAGCGGGGTGGCATGGATGGGCTCATGGCGGTCGCGCCGTTCTCCGACGCGAAGCTCGCCGAGCATCGTCCGCGGTCAAAATTGCCTGCACCGAAATCCGGGGCCAAGGATGCCCTTCTCGAGTTGGATGGCAGTTTCGGCTTGCACCCCGCTTTCGA
>JASHRR010001127.1 GCA_030037185.1 Xanthobacteraceae bacterium
CGGCGGCGGATTTCATAGCCGTCGGCGCTGCTTTCGCCGATGGCCTTCGCGATCGCGACGGCAAGTTCCGGTGTTACGCGCTCATCGGCGTCGATCGATAGCACCCATTCACCCGTTGCGAGCGACAACGCGAAATTCTTCTGTGGCCCGAAACCCTGCCATACATGCTGGGCGACGTGCGCACCTTTTGATTTCGCGATTGTGATCGTATCGTCATCGCTGCCGCAGTCGACCACGATGCGCTCATCGCAAAACGCGACGCTATCGAGGCAGGCGCCGATGTTCGCTGCCTCGTTCTTCGTTATGATGATCGTAGTCAGCCTGGGCATCCGACACCTACCGGTCCACGCCGGTAGTCGAGCGATGAAGCCGTGCAGCCATCTCCGCTGGCGAGAATTTTCTCAATCCTTTCGATCACGACTTCAGCCGAAACGCCACGCATGCAAGCGTGGTGGTGTGGGCACCGACTGAGCTGGCGCAGATAGCAAGGTGAGCAGGCCAGGGCCGCACTCAGTACCGAGTCCGGCCGCCGATACGGTCCGATCCACAGAGAATCGGTCGGCCCAAAAATACTGACTACGGGCCGATTGAGCGCGACGGCGAGATGCATCGGCCCCGAATCGTTTGTGATGCAAATCGCCGCGCGGCGGATCAAGGCTGCAAGCTCGCTGAGAGTCGTCATACCGGCGAGGTTCACGGCCCCCGGCGCAGCATCTGCCACTTGCTGACAGACGGCGCGTTCGCCATTCGATCCGATCAACAGTACCATCAATTTGTTGTGCATCAAATGACGTGCGACGTGGGCAAAACCTTCGCCGCTCCAGTGCTTGGTCTCCCAGATGGTCCCGGGAGCGATAACCGCCAAACGCGAATCCGTGATGCCGCCGAAATATTCACCGAGCAAGCGATCCGCGCGAGCAACAGAACTGTCGGGAATCGCGAATGAGAAATCGACTCCGTCCTCCGCCAGGCCTAGCATCGGGCCGAAGCGCAGGTACCGATCGACCGCATGCATATCGAGCGTTGGAATGGAGAGCCTGTGCGTATAGGCGAGCCATGATCCCTCGCGAGCTCCTTGCCAGGCGTGCTTTCGGGCGAGCAACGGAATCTTGCGCGCCGACGCGCGCCACACTTCAGCGCGTGGCCGATCGAACCCCATTCGCTGCGCAGCGCCCGTTGCCAGAGCGAGAATCGCTGTTCGGAACTGACCGTGCAAATCAATCACCAATTCGTAACGCACGGATCTCAACTCGGCGATAAGCCGTCTTGCGGCGGCGACGGCTTCCCATCCCGACCACCGGCCACGCGACGAGGCCTGGTCACGATACAACACCACGTTGTTAATCGCGGGATGATGGCGCACGAGTTCGGCGATAGCTGGCTTTAGCACCCAGTCGATGCGTGCCGCCGGATATTGTCGCCGCAACCTGTTCACAAAGGGAAATGTGTGCACCACATCGCCGACCGCAGATAGCTTGATCAGCAGAATTCTAAAAGATTCACGATTCGGCAGGTCAGCAATATTGGCGATCAACGGGGGACCCCGTCGGCTACGCAAAAGGATTACAGCTTTAGCAGTTTCAATTTTGTCATGCAATGGATGCCGACGGTTTGTTGGCGTCACGCTAACTTAGCTTTTTGCGCGGGTCGGGCGAAACGCCGGCTGGCGTAAGCTTGGCGACCACTCGCTTGAGCGCCGCCGATGCGTGATGACGCAGCATGGTGATGCGCTGATCCTTTTTCGAACTGAGCCAGTTGAACTGGATAACGCGTCGAACACCGACGAACGGCTTGTGCCCGTGCCACGAGTTGCCAGCCCGTTCAAACGCCAACATCGTGCCCTCAACTGGAGGAATTTCGGTAATCATGTCATCAAGATCGTTATCGCCGCGGAGCAGGCGAAGCCGCCCGCCCGGTGCGTCCCAACCGGAATTCATGTAGATCAAAACGGTAATAATCTTGTTAGCAGAGTCGGTGTGGATCTTTCCGTCCTTCGCCGCGCAGCGGCCACGAACCGTGGTCGTCGTTGGCCTTCCGGCGAGAGCTATTTTAAATTTTTCCTCGAAAGCATCGCGGAATTCGGCGCTCTCCAGTTCGTCGACAAACGTCCCAAACGCCGGACCATAGGTCAGTTGACCGAGAGGAAAGCTGCCTGGCCTCGAAATATCTGGGTAATCTGCGTTGATTAACTGGATCGCTTCAGGGCGGACGAATGCCGGAACTACGATGTAGCCGAATGGCTCGGTTGCAAGTGGAAGAGCCCTGAACTTATCCAAGTCGAGGAACGATATCGCCATAACGCAACTCCTCGGCCGCCGTTACCTTTGGCCGCGGCAGGGAGGGCTTTCGAGCGGCAAATTCGACCACCATCAGGACCTGTAAAAAAGAATTGCGCCAGCCGGCGCGGCCCTATTGTTGTGCCGTTTGTCACCAACTCCGCCAACCTATATGAATTGTTCGCTGCCCACCGTCGCATATGTGACAGATGCCGACCACATCCACCAAAAAGCGATCTGATAATGAATTGCCGACTAATATGAGCCGCCTTGGCACAATTCCGTTTGTCACCGTATAAAGATCGACTCTTGAGTTTTGTTTCGAAAGGTAGGCGCGATCGCGGCTTCTATCACCGTTTTTTCAACGCCAATGGCACGAAGCAGAACCATCGTCGTCATAATCGAGCCGGCTGGACCGTCGGCCCATCGCGAGCAAAAGCACATACACGTCACGCTCTCGCTTTATGTTGGGGCGTGAGCTGCAACTGTATCGGTGAAGAAGACTGAGAATTAGGCGGGTGCCAGCAGTGAGAAGGGTGGAAGACGTTGTGTCGGATGTCAGACATCAGCATGTCGACTGCCGCCGGCATATAAGCAAACCAAATCCATAATGAATTCCGTTATCGCCGTTTGATCGTTGACACCTTGATGTCGCCGCGAAATGTGGAACTGGGCCGCGAGATGTGAGGCCCGGGAATACTGGCCTTTGGGACATCTTGCGGGTCCGAACGATCGGTTTTGCGATCGATGGACTTTCTCTGCGCGGGCGTCGGTGCCTGGCTTCGCCGCGGCGCTCCTTGCCAATGTCGGGAAGCGGGCGTGGTTTCTGACAGATGGCGGATCTGGACCCTCCTGCTCTGCGCCCTCTATCCCAACCTGTCGCTCGCATTATCGAGGCCCTCACGTCCAGGCGCAAGTGTCAACTCGGCCACGATAAATTGCCGCCGCTGCGCTGGTGGCTGGTCGAGATCGCCTACCGAGGCTTTCATTCCGACATCGCCTTTTATGCCCTCGGACAGCTTCGCGTCGTCGCGGCCTTTGCGGACGGGTGGGCGATCATGCTCGCATCGCAGCCTCCATTCTCGTCGTCAATGGAGTGCACTACCCAGCTGCAATTCTTGGCGCTTGCCGGATTGTCGTTGTATGGCGCGCTACGAACCGGCTGCCTCGTCCATTGGGCGTGTTAGCTGTTGTTTAGGCTAAGTATTTCGTGCTGCGGCCGTGGGCTCATCAGCATGTGGGGCCATCCGCTTTGGCGTTTCCTTGGGCCCGGATGGTGTCGCCTCGCGCGTCGATCGCACCTGCCTGGTGCAGCTTGCAGGGGTGTGGGGAACGGCGACGGCTCTATGCAGCAAGCTTCGTCGCCGATTACGATCACCGCTATCGCGCGGTGCTGTTGCGGGCGAGCAGCTGGCGGAGCAAGTTCCCGCCTGTTTTCACGCTCAAACCGGCGTGCCGCTTGCCAATGTGGGGGCACCATGAGGGTGGTCGCCCGTTCCAGACTATGACAGGACATCTGGTGCGAGATCGCGAAGGTCGATCCATATCACCCGGCACGAATCGTCGTCGTTCCTGCCGTGTTCCCGTGGCCTATGCGGCTGTGGCCCACAAAGCCGTGCAGCCGCCGCTCACCATTCCGATGCGGCAGCGGCGACGTGACAGTCTTCCGGCGCTGGCAGGTCGCAAGATGGATGCGAGGCGCAGTCTTAGCTGCTCGGGAAACCCGGAACCGGAGTTTGCGGGTTTGTTCGCTAACTATGAGTCTGGCGGATGTTTTAAGGGCTCCGATGGCCGGCAAACAAGCACGAGCGCAATCGCGGCAAACAAACACAAGGCAGCTCCCCCGGCCGCCCACGACACCCAACATACCCCAGCGATAACGAGCCCAAACGCCAAGCCAAATATATGCAAAGCTCGCATCTAATGTTCCTTCGGAGAGGCAACGCGTCGACGCCGGAATAATTCGATTTACGGATCTTCAATGATAGAATTGGGACCGGCTGTCCCAGCCAGAGATACGTAAGCTATCGGAATCATCCGCTGGCGACTGTCCCATAACCGACCCAGCCCCGTAGCGTATTGACGCGAATTCAGTCGCCCAGGCGGCTCAATCAATAGTTTGATCCGGTGGAGTCCGGTACCTCAGAGAATGGCCCACATCGCTCCGGCCGTCGACAGGTGTGTTTTTCTCCGCTGCCTTAATGTGCGGACTTGTGGCGGTCCACGTCGGGAACGGGCGGTCGGCTCAACCCGACCTCTTGGCAATCGCAGAAATGCCGACCGTTGCTTGCCCAAGATCAAAAGGTCCTGATGGCGACTGCCCGGCGCAAGCCGGCAGGGGAAATCCGTCAAGACGGCTCACGGAGCCTGTCGGCGAGGCTGCTGACCGAATGCGACGCGGTAGCCGGAGCCTGGCGGTACGCAGGTGAAGGTTGCTTCGTGTCCCGGCCTCACAGCAAGCGCGCGCATCGCGCTGTCCGTGACAGTGATGCCATTGGCGGTTACGAAGCTGTTGGCAGAGGGGTCAAACAGGAAGCCCTCGATGCGTTCCCTGACGACCGTGCTCGCCACGAGGTCGCACTCGGTGACATTGCCACCCAGCACCAGTGACGTGAACGGCGCGCCCGCACGCCGCTCGAGCAGGCTCAGCCGATCGCCGGCGGTGGCGGCATTGTCCTGACTGAGGGTGATCTGCTGCCCAACGATCGGCGCAAGATCGCTGTCGAACGCGAGCAGATATTGCTCGACGTCACGTCGGGTGGCGTCCGGATTGGTTTGCGGAAAGCCGCTGTTCGGCGTCGGATTGAACACCACTGCGCGGAAAAAGTGGAATAAGGTGTCGATCGAACCATCATTGAGGAAACCAAAGCCGCGAATCTGGGGCCCGAGATTCCCGGTATCAAGCCCGCCGAGGATGGCTACCGCCGGCATGCCGAACATGCCGATCTTGGTGTACTCGTTACGCAAATGCGGGACTTTGAAGACCTGCGGAAGCGCCTCGAAGCTGGCATTTGTGCTCGTGCCGAACTGTCCCTTGGCCGGTTTGAGCGCGTGGCAGCCATTGCAGGCGAAGGCAGACTTTCCAAGCACCAGACCCGATTGGGGCGCCAAGACGCCGTCCGCCGGACGCGGCCCGACGAAGAACGCTGCGCCGGCCTGCTGTGCCGGGGTTAACGAGTTGTCCAGGTTGCGCACCGGGTTGGGCGGCAGCTGGACCTGCAGAGCAAAGTCGGTGAAGGCCTGCATCTGGACCTTGGTCGGCTGTGCGACGGTGCCCAGCAGGCTCTGGAACGCCACGGCGAAATTGTTGAAGGACAGATTTTCGTCGGTCGCGTGTTCTCCGAAGAACCCATTGGAACGGTCGCCGCGCCAATGCATCGCCCCTGAATTTGTCAGTCCGCGCAGCGTCTGGGTTGTCATCGGCCCTTTCATCGGATGGAAAACATTGGCCTGACCTGTACCGTTGATCGGTGTGGTGAGCCCTCTGGGCACGGCAGATGAAGGGCGAAGCAGGATCGGGATCGAGTTGGCGGTGACCGTGGCGCCCGGACTTCCGAGGTCCCAGGCGATCTCATCCTTATCGGCGAAGATGTGGCAGCTCGCGCAGGACGCTTCGCCATTGCTGCCGAACGGCCGGGCATCGTAAAGCATCGACCGGCCATTGATCAGCGAAGGCGGTTCCGGATTGTACATGCGCACGACCGCGACCTCGAGGCGGGAGTCGAGATTTACGACTTTGACCGCGTTATCGAAGCGGGTCAGCGTGTAGAGCTGGTTGCGCCGTGCGTCCAGCGCGATGCCGCTCGGTCCGCCCCCACTCACGTCGATGTAGCGCGTGCTGGCCACGGTCGGGTCGAAGCTGTTGGCCTCGAGCGAGTCGGTATCAAACACGCCGATCTTGCTCGACCCGAAAGCCGCCACATAGAGCGTTCGTCCGTCGTCCGCGACAGCGAGGCCAAGGGGCGTTGACAAGCTGGATCGCTGCTGGGTCACATCAAAGCCGGGATCACCCGGCAGCAGGGCGTAGTTGATCTGTTTGTTCAGGTGAATCGGGGTTACCGTTGAGCCGGTTATAACGGTGATGTCGGTCTCAGCTAGATGCCCAGTCACCGAGTGCCCTGCTGTTCGCTGGGGGTCCTCGAATCGGACCTGGTTCTGGGAATTAGTGTTCGAGACGTAGAGATGGCCGTTCACCGGATTGGCGGCCATGTTGAACAGCGTCGTACCGACATGGGCGAATGCGGCGGTCTGCATCAGCGTTTCGGCATCGACAGCGAACACATCCGAATCCGGCAGGGTGAAACGCACGGAACCATCCCAGATACGGCCGAGCTCGTCCTGCCAATGGCCGGTGGCGTTGTTGAACTGGACAATCTCGGAAACCTTTGGCGCCGACTCGCCCGACGTATCGGTCGCGGGGTCGAGATTGCCGCCGGGGCTGACCGAGGCGTCGAGCAGCACGCACGGCTGCGCGGAATTGAAACCGTCACAGATGCGGCCGTCGTTGATGACCGTCGTCTGGTTGCCGGTGTTAAAACCGGCGACATAGACGGTCATGCCGTCGGGGCTTACGGCGAGTGCGCGTGGCGTGTCGGTGAAGAAGCTCAGGATTTGAACTGGCGTCCCACCCAGGGTGGTGCCGAGACGGTTGGGATCGAATACCCAGACGTCGGCGCGGGGAACGCCCGGGGTGGTCAACTGCGGATCACCAGCGCCAGGTACATTGGCAATTGACGGATCGGTCCGCTGCTGGCCGCGATGCGCGGTGGTAATGAAGGCGCGCACGTGGCCGCGCCTGCCGGCGAACACGATATCGCGCGGCTCGTCCCCGACCAGCAAGGTGCGCACCACGTGCGGCGTTCCAATCAATGAAACGATGCTGATACTGTCGGAGAGGTGATTGACCACCCAAACTTCGGTGTCGGTCGGGGCGGCGACCGCGACCGGCTCCAGGCCAACCGGGATCTGAGCCGTGCGCTCCAGCTTTCCGATGGCGATTTTGAAGACCTCAAGCGTGCCGTTGGGCGTATTGGCCGCGAACAGGGTACCGCCGTCGGGCGACATGGCAAGCGGTCGCACCTGCCCGCTTTCGAACGCAATGAAATCGGGTGGCGATCCGGCGCGCGCAGGATGCACGAACGACATCACTGCCATCAGAGCAGACGACGTGAAAGCGGCCCGCAGAAAAGCCGCTCGCTCCCGGTAGACCAAGCGGTGCCGCACTCGGGACATGCAAAGCCTCCTTCCCGGCCTCTCACCGGCTTTGACGCGACGAAAGAAAGCCCTCTCCCCAGGCGCCGGTTCGCCCTTGGCGCTCGGCTTCACGGCGTCATCCGTGACGTTGACGCCGTCCTCCCCTGCTCTTAGGCCGACCTCATTAGCTCGACCGTCCTTGCCCAGTTTCGCCGCGTCCGCGACGTCGCTTTCGATCGGGATGGCCACGCCTCCGCCGCTCTGGTTTTGCATCGCCCAGCATCCGCTCACGGCCGACGGCACGCGTTCCCGCATTTGTTGGAAGGCTTCACCAGGATCGAGCGCGACAACGGCGGCCGGGCCGCATGCGTGTTACCATGTTGACAGCTGCGCCGCAGACTGTCCCGTCGCTTTGGCGAGAAATGCCAAATCAATGTATTCGTCGACGCGGTTGGAGTAATCCTCTTTGACCCAACCGAGATCACGCAACTCCCTCGCCATGGCTTTGAGGTCAGCGACGTTGGTGCGATAACTGTATTTCACGAACTGCCGCTCCTGCATGGTGATCACAGCATCGGGCAGGCGGGAATACTTTCGCTCTAACTCGATCCGCAAGTCCGCGTTGTCCATGAACGTGTCCATCGCCTGCACGAGCGAGGAAACGATGCGCTGCACGAATGCGGGCCGATCGCGCGCTAATTTGCGGTTGACGATGAAACCGATCTCCTGCTTGCCCCATCCCTCCCCGTAGAGGTGGCGCACAAGCTTGGCGTTGCCCTGGTCGATCGCGATGGCGCCAAACACGCAGAGCGTCATCGCCATATCAACTTCACCGGCCTCCAGCGCGCGCGGGAGGTTCGGGAAGGGGATGTTGACGATCTGAGTGTCGTGTTCGCCATCGAGGCCGAGCGACTTCATGTAGAGTAACAGCTTAGCATGCTGCATTGAACCGGTCGGCACGCCGATCGTGACCGGCTTGCCTTGCCGCGTGCGCGCCAGGATGGCTTCCTTCAACGCAGCGTCGGTCGTTGGCGCGTCGAACCCCTTGCCGGCGACCAGTACATTATACCCCCCGCCCCATCCGGAAACCCACACAACGTCGATGCCTTCGCTGATCGCCCGTACCATATGCTGGGTCGTCGCGTTGGTGATGTCGAGCTCGCCCTGATCGAGCGCGAGCAGGCAGGACGTGGCGTCCCGAAAATCCTTCATATCGTATTTCAGCGCGTACTTCTTCTCGATACTCGGCAATACGGTCCGCAACGCGCCGAGCGTGCCGATCACCGTCCCATAACGAACAACATCGTCCCCGCGCGTGCACGTCGAGACGAGCCCGCCTACACCGATCGCCGCGAGAGGGAGCGATGAAAGCCAGACGGTACGTCTTGTGATCTGAGGTCCTGTCACGCGTTCCCCCCTCCGGTTGGTCGTTAGCCGAATGAAAGCGCCGTCCGCCAATCGCTGCCGCCGGCAGGAGGCCCTTCTCCCCGGGAAATGCATAGGCTTTTTTCTGCTGTGGCTTGCAACGTTCTCAACAGTAATCCATCGTAGTCGTGCTCGCAAGACGGCAGTCCCTAGATCAGCTTCCACATAACATGCTCCACTGATCTTTCTCTTATTCCTAGGAGCTGAATAATAAATCGGGAGGCTATACTCGACTTTCCCCGCAAATTACGCGACTAATTTCACAGATTTTCTTGAAGATAACTTTCGCTCTAGAATTGTTCCTCACTAGCCCCAAAGCAGGCACAATTGCCTGAGATTATCCTTAAGCGGGTTGGTTTACGGGAGGGGCGAACCATGCGGCACTTCATCGTAGCGGGGGCGTTCGCAGTTGGTTTTGGATTCTTGGCGGTCGGCATTGCGCAGGTAGGTGGCCAGACCATTCCGAAATCTCTTCAAGAGGGCGGACCCGACGAGATTATTAAACAGCGCGAGAACGCCTGGACGGTCGGCCTTGCCGGCGGCGCTTTTGACGGTACGTACCTGCGTTTAGCCGACGAGCTCGGAAAAGTACTTGACGATGGTGACCAGTTGCGCGTGCTTCCGATGATTACGCACGGCGCCGCCGGCAACCTGCAAGACCTCCTCTATCTTCGTGGCATCGACGTCGCGTTCACCCAATCGGATGTCTTCGAATATTTCCGTACAGAGCGCAAGACGCCCCACCTGGAGGAGCGGATCCGCTACATCATCCGCCTTCCGATCGCCGAGTTCCATCTTTCAGTGCGACCGGAAATCCAGACCCTTGAAGATCTGCGCGGCAAGAAGGTTGTGTTAGGTCCACCTGGCGCGTCATCGACGCTGACTGGTCCGATCGTCTTCCAGCGTCTCAACATTCCGATCGAGCCAGTCTTCAGCGATTTTTTAACGGGCTATAAGATGCTTCTGGCCGGTCAAGTCCAGGGCTTTCTCGGAACGGTGTCCAAACCCGTCGATTTCTGGGTGCAAAAGTCGCGGGAAATGCGAGAAAACGGCATTCATCTCATGTCGGTCCCCTTTTCCAAGGCTTTCGCCGACATCTATGCCATAGGTGAGTTCACCAACGCGGATTATCCGATTTTGATACCGCCGGGACAGAGGATCGACACCATTGCGGTGCCGTCCGTGCTCGCCGTCTATAATTGGCCGAAGAACAGCGACAGGTATCGCCGCGTCGAACGGTTCGTCCAGTATCTGTTTACGCGCTGGGACAAGCTGACCCAGCCGCCCTTCCACCCGAGATGGCGCGACGTCAACTTGGCTGCCACAGTTCCAGGCTGGACCAGGTTCAGCGTGGCCGACGAAATGCTGCAGCGTACGGCGCAGAGTCCCGGCGAACAGACGCTTAGTCGCGACTTTCAGACCTATATGAGTCGGGAGGTGCAGGCGGTGCCGCGAAACGAGGCCGAGCGGGACGCCGTGTTTCGCCAATTCCTGCTCTGGCGCGAGCAACAGCGCAAACAGTGAACGCCCCCTCGAGTCACTCTCTCGCTTAGTCCGCTGCACTTATGACCGCATCACCGCTGAAGTGGAGTTCCGCCCTGCCTCGGCGCAAGGGGGAACCAGCCGCCCCACGATGCCGACCATACGGCGCCATAACTATCGAGGCCGTTTCTTTCGCATTCGCTCTGAGGGTCGATCATTATGCGGCGCGCCACCAGATCAGTCAGGCATTTGGAGAGTTCGTATGAACCAACAGGAAGCACGATTGTTGGACTATGTGCTCGGACATTCGGCTGATGAATACGAGCGGCTTCGCCGTCAAGCCGAGACGTTTAAATCCGTCACCGCGCGACTGTTTCGCTCGATAGGCCTGCAGCCCGGATGGAGGTGTCTCGACCTCGGCTGTGGACCTGGCGAAACCATGCGTATGATGGGAGAAATCGTCGGCCCTTCAGGCGAGGTGATCGGACTGGACCGCGACGCCGAAGCAGGACGTGATGCCGTTAAACGGCTGCGGGCAATCGGAACAAGTCGCTACCGCTTCATCGAAGCGAACGTGGAGAACACTGAAGAGATCGGCGGCGAGCTTTACGATCTCACCTTCGCACGGCTTGCGCTCCTGTTCACCCGAGACCCGGTCGCCGTGCTTCGCAGAATGCACAGGTGGACGAAGCCCGGCGGGATCATCGCCGTTCAGGACTTGTACCCGCGGACGATGAACCTGTACCCGAAGCTCGAAGCCTGCTCCGAACTCATGCGAGTCATCCTTGAAACTTGCGAGCGGTCGGGTCAGGACATGGAATTCGCTTTCAAACTTCCGGTCTATTTTATTGAAGCTCACATAGGCGCGCCAGATGGCACTGACGTCAGTCTTCCCATGACATCACTTGAACCTTTCATCGCGCATCACGAGGCCCTGTGCCGCAGTCTTCTGCCCCGGGCGATCGCGTTGGGCGTCACGACGCATGCGCGGATGCAAAGCGTGTTTCGAGACATTGAGCAGGCAGCCGTCGGCGGACGCCAATATTCGGCGCTGTGGCCGGCAATGATCGGCGTGTGGAAGCGCAAGCCAATGCCGTAATCTGAAATCCATGATATTGTATAATGAATTAATTCACGACGGCTCCGTATAAAAACTGACTTTTTTGTAAGTTGATTGCTTGGATTTGAAGGTTTATTAATCTTCCCAGATATTTACATGCCATAGCCTCACTCTGTCCTCTGTTCGGCAGAGGCCGCAGCGGGTTTTGCAGGCCGGGCCGATCAACCGCACGATGAACATCTCTCCGGAAACAGTGGCTCGACTTGCTGCAATGATAGCAACCGTGAGCGCGGGATTTGCGGTCTCTGGTGCTGTCGTTGCGAGTAGGAGTGCGCTTGCAGCGATGAAAATCGCCTGCGCGGCGAAGATGAGCGAGCAAAAGAAAAGCGGGACGCGACCTCCACCGATCACTATCACGGTAAACAGAAAGATGGACTCGGCGAACAACTTTACCGGGGCGATAAACACACCGTTCGGGATCGTTCTGACAATTCTTTTCTCCATCGCTTTCGGGGTTGGTCTTAATCTACTATTGTCCGAAAGTGCCCCCCCGAGGGCACTCGTCCCGGCGTTCAAGCCTGCGGCGTCAGCCAGTATGCGAGCCGTCTCGGCGCCGCCCCCACCGACCGCCACCGCCGCGGCGCCAGCGAGTGCGGCAGCCGTCTCGGCGCCACCTCCACCGACCGCCACCGCTGCGGCGCCAGCAAGTGCGGCAGCCGTCTCGACGCCACCTCCACCGACCGCCACCGCCGCGGCGCCCGATCACAGCGAAATCGCTGGCCTGCTCGCACGTGGACGGTCCTATCTTTCCGATGGGGATGTTGCGCTGGCGCGGGTGTTTTTACGCAGAGCGGCCGCGCGCGATGATCCGGAGGCCGCACTAGCTCTCGCCGGGACTTACGATCCGGCGGAGCTGAGACGTCTCGGCATCCCCAATTTCGAGGTTCAGGCTGACCCGTCGAAAGCGCGGGAGTGGTATCGCAAGGCAGCCGATTTGGGCTCCGCCGGGGCGGCTTTACGATTGGAGCAGGTTCCATGAGGGCCGCTGTCGTCGCCTTGAGCGTCTAACGCCTTCGGTACCTGCCGACGTATGGGCAGGCGTCCGTAGTGTGTATCAATTCTTCTCACACGCGTTGCAGTCAGACGGGACGGAAACAGGGGTTCCTCGACGCCACAATGTTTGTCTGGCTTGCAGCGGTATTGCGATCCATCATGAAGTAATAAGGCCCAACAACAATTCAGCACAGGTCGCGCTGAATCCTGGAGGTCAGGATTTTCGAACTGCTTGCCCGTCGTGCGGTAGCTCCTCTCTGCAACGTAGCTTGGGCCGTTGTCCTAACCCCAACGCCTCACCCGCTCAGCCTAAAGGCCGCGGCTTTGGCCCCAGCCTCACGGAGACTGGATAGAGGACTTCCCCCTCCAAGCTACCGATCATATCGGCACGCGTGATGTGGCGAAGGATTAGCGAAGCGCAAGGGCGTTGCCATGAGGCCCACCCGCTGAGCCGTCCGGTGTTTGCGCGCCCTGGTAACCGGCCCCTTTCGAGCCATCGGACCAAGCGCAAACGTCGCCGAATTCTTCGGTCCCGTCTGCAGGGCACGCGGGATCGTCAGATTGATCGGCCGCTTGCAGGTGCCGCCAACCGTCCTCATCAGCGGTTGGGCGATTGACTGGTATGGCCTTCGCGGCACGAGGAATTGGACCTCGGGGGCATCGACTGCTTGTCGCGCTCATTATGTGTCCGATGGGAAAGAGCTGCGACGATTGCCGGGGCATTCGGTGTCCGGGTTGTGTACCTACGTATTGGTCTCGTGCTGGGCGCCGAGGGCGGGATGCTTTCACGAATGCTGACACCATTCGAGTTAGGCCTCGGCGGCCCGTTCGGCGCCGGCCGTCATTGGATGAGCTGGATTCACCGGGACGATCTGGGGGTCCGTCTGATTGTTCACGCGATCACGACGCCAAGTCCGTTCGGCCCGGTCAACGCAACGGCGCCGGTGCCGGTGACGAATGCGGCTTTCGTTGCGGCGTTGGGTTGGGCCCTTGCGCGACCGGCGGCCCTCCCGATGCCGGCTGGCCACTCCGTATCGCGCTCGGCGCGTTCGCTGAAGAACTTCTGCTCAATGGCCAGCGAGTGATGCCGATAGCCGCCTTGCAGAGCCGCTTCCGCTTCATCTACCCAGCGATCGATGATGCGCTCGCCGCGATCGCCGGGCGGGCACAAATCTCCTGAGCGAAGCCCTGCCGGGTGCGAACCGGTCCGCGCCTGCTGGCCCTCTGCATGGCCAATGAATGCGGCAAACCGTTTGATGCACCAACGCTGACGGTCTTTTCTTGGTCGAGCCGACGTCGTCATTCGCCCGAAGACTGCCAAAATCGACCGATCGATGTCGATAGTTGCCAAAACCGAACAGATCGCCAGCGGCACGCGACGACCGAGCCGCGATGTGGGATGGTTCGGCAAGTGCGGCACCGACCGCCAGCACGCCCACACTCACTGCGCCAACCGAGTGGCTTGCTTTGCGGCAATCGTTCCGTGACGGCTCGCCCGGCCTGCAAAGCCGATATGCCACATTTTAATCTGCATTGTTTATGCGCACCTTGATACGCTGCTGTCCCTCGCAGGGTCGCGTTTTGAGTCTCCCGTGCCTTCGCAGCCGTCCGCGCGATGACGCGAGTGGTGTGAAAAAACAGTTTGCCTTTGTCGGTTGTGGACAGCCGAATTGTAGTGCTCGCGCCGCGGTATCAGCCAGGACGGCAGAATGATCACCAAGGCCGCCAGTCGATCCGGCGCCTGCGACAAACGGGGCTTGGGTTGAACCTTATCGGGCGGTGAATTCCTCCGGTAGTGATGGGCGCTCTTCACATGAATTTGCGGGTCGTCTCGCCACGTAACCACTTCCATAAATTAACACCGAATTTACTCTTCTGAGATCCCGGAAACTAACATCGAATTTAATCTCCTGAGCCCGAATTTGGTGGTATCAGCCGATTAACGATTTTTCTGCAAAAGATAGAAGGTCACGCCATTCACTCGTCATTAAGGTTTCGTAATTTCGCTGATGAAAACGCATTGGCGGATTGATGAATGTCATCGATGACGATACTCCTTTCCAAGATCGGGGCAGATCGAGGTTGGTTGGCAAACCTTGGGTTCGAGGGGAATGGAAATGAGAACAGATTCGCGGAGAGTATGTTCGCTTCTGGGCGTCGCGGCATGCAGCGGCGCAATGATCGTGTCCGCGCATTCAGCCGATATATCGGCAAGACAGCCCGCGACTGCCGCCTACACTCCGCAAGCCGTGAATTGGACCGGCTTTTATATCGGCGGGCACGTGGGCGGTGCCTGGGGCGACGTCAATTGGACTGACCCGGTCTCCGGATTGAGCAATAATCTCGCCAATGCCGGGATATTAGGGGGCGCCCAACTTGGCTTCAACTATCAGTTCGATTCGATCGTGTTCGGTTTCGAGGGAGATTTCTCGGCCACGAACCTCAGCAGCTCCGGTACAGACGCCGACGGGTTCGTCCACAGTACCAGCACGTACTGGACCTCCACCGTTGCCGGGCGATTGGGCTATGCGATCGATCGCGCGCTGTTCTTTGCAAAGGTCGGTGCCGCTTTCGCCGACGAGAGAGATAACGTGACCAGTCCCCTTGGTGCATCTTCCGGCACCAGCACCACGCAAGTCGGCTGGACTGCCGGTGGAGGCGTGGAATATGCGATAGATCGCAACTGGTCGGCTAAGATCGAATATGATTATCTTGGGTTTGGGTCTCAGAGCGTCCCAGCAGCTGCCGTCGGCGCGTCAGGCTCTGTCAGTCTGAATATTCAAAGGGTCGTGGCTGGAATCGACTATCGCTTCTGAATCGCAGATAGACCCCTCCTCGTTTTGCCGGGGGTTTGAGGAACGCGCGGGCGGCGGCTCCCGACTGATGCAACAGACGGATGCAAGAGGTGAGGCCGGCGAAGGCCTGTGCCGCTGATAGCGCTGATCTAATTGCCTCCGCATAAGCTTGGCGGTTGGCGCGGATGCCTTTGCTGGCAGCGATGATCACCTCCCCGCGGGCACACACGGAGCTTATTCGCCGGGAACCAGCGGTTCATTGCGGATAATTTGTCGTGCATTGCTGCCTAAATTCTCGCGTAGCCAGAGCCGGAAGCGATCGAGATACAAATAGACGATCGGTGTCGTGTAGAGCGTCAGCATTTGGCTTAGCACGAGGCCGCCGACGATGGAGATGCCGAGCGGCTGCCGCAACTCGCTGCCTTCGCCGAAGCCTATGGCAAGCGGCACGGCGCCGAACAGTGCGGCCGCAGTCGTCATCAGGATGGGACGGAAGCGAAGCAGGCAGGCCTCGTAAATGGCTTGCTCGGATGAAAGTCCGCGTGAACGCTGGCCGTCGAGCGCGAAGTCGATCATCATGATCGCATTCTTTTTAACAATTCCGATGAGCAGAATGACGCCGATCAGGGCGATGATGCTGAATTCGGTGTTCAAAAGCACGAGCGAGAGGACCGCGCCGACGCCGGCGGACGGCAGAGTGGAAAGGATCGTGAGGGGATGGATA
>JASHRR010000132.1 GCA_030037185.1 Xanthobacteraceae bacterium
CGGTGGCGTGGCGATCGTTGGTGAGCAGGATGGTCGCCTCGTCGTGGCCGCGGTCGGTGATGAAGAACTGGCGATAAGTGCGCTGAAGCGGACGGGCCTTCTGCTCGAAGAAGCGAGGGTGGCGATATTTGCGATGCGGGACGTCGAGTTCCACGGTCCGCCATGACGATGCCGGCAGATTGGCGACTTCGCTCAGCAGCTTGGGGGAGCGCCGACGCAGGGTGATAAACGTGATGTCCTCTTCATCGAGCCGATCGAGACCGGCGTAAGTGGTGAGCTTGGAATCGAAGACGAGGTGCGGCGGCGCCTTTCCGTGCTGACGCTTCCAGAAGGCGATGAAGCGGAAAATCTCGTCGGCCTCCTCGCCCTTGCGAATATCGGCGTTCGAGTAGCAGAACACTTGGGCATCGGGGTCCTGTGCCAGGAACACCAGAATGCTGGGCTGACGCCGACTTCGCTTGGATAGGTAGTGGGCCTCGACCTGCAGGTCGTCGCCGAAGTATGGCACCGAGTGAAAGTCGAGATTAAGCGACTCTCCGGTGAATACGCTTCCGGTGGCCTGCTCGTGCCACAGCGCCAGCAGGCGCTGAACCTTCTGCGGGGTGATGCGGGAGGAATATTCCGACAGGAAGCTCTTCTTGGGCATGGCGTTGAGGCCGCAGAACAGCGCGAGGCCCTCATCGGCCACCAGCGCCATCACATGGCTCTTGCGCTCGATCGACCACAGCTTCAGCGCCAGCGAGGCCCGCAGCGCATGGGCGGACGGCATCATGCGCGAACCGGGAAGCTTGGCGCTCTGACCCCAGGTGTCGCAGCCGAGCCGCACCAGATCGGGGATGAATAGGAACAGGCCGCCCGTCCTGGTCGTGAACTCCCGCGGGGTGAGCACGAACTGGCGGGCGTCGGCGATAGGCTCGACGCCCGGACCGACGCCCGTCTGACGCTCGGAGTCGAGACGGCGCGGCAGCGGGGCAAACCCCTCGGCCTTGAGCACCTCGCGTACGGCGGTGGGGCTCAATGGTGTTCCTTGCTCCTTGAGCGCCTCGCTGATCTCGTAGACCGAATAGTTACGCTTGCGCAGGGCTATGATCTGCTCGTGGGCTCGACTTTTTTTGGGTTGCTCCCGCGGTCCCGGTCGCGTGGCGGCAAAAAAATCCGGCAGATCGCGGTGGCGAAAGGTGTGACACAGCTGCCGGAAGGCTCCTTCTGAATAGCCGAAGCGCCGCGCCACCTCGGCGGAGGGCAGGCGCTCGAGGTAGAAAGCACGGAGGGCCTCGTATTGCCGTTGGCGGGTCGTCGAAGGTTGGGCGAAGAACCGCTGGCAGTCCGTTAGTTCATATGGTGCGCCGCTATCCATATGAGAACGATCTCACCTGACGAATCCTCCGTCAAGCGCAATTTCTGATGCAAATAAACGGATGCGCAGAAAGCTCGATATTATCGGCATTTCTGCGATATTTTGAATATCGATATTGTCGGTGAAGGCGCGCTCATATCAGCATGTAACGCTGCGCAAATGCAGTCTTCGGCGCACCAATCAAATAACACGTTGAGCCGATTTCTTGAGTCGTAAGAATCAGATAGGCGAACCAGCGTTAGCTGATTCGCCTTGATTCGCGTGTCGTGGAAATCCACGCAAGCGGAGGATACGTGGCACAGCAAGGCCATGTCCAACCATCATCGTTCCACCAACCAAACAAACACGATCGTCGATGTGCCGTCCGGAGCGCACGGCACTGGCGGTGCTGCGGATCCCCGGGCGCTTGACTTCGTGAAGGCGGCCTATGGGGTCAACGAGACGATCGACCTGCTCAGCATCGGGCGATCGTCACTTTACACGAGGACGGCCTCGACCTTGAGTCCGGTCTTGGTTGGGTTGCCGCGATCAAGTCGATGATGGTGGCACGGTCTGTGAGTGGGCGGCCGCGCCAATTCTGCGTAATGCGGCAAAACAGGCGATGCTCGATCTTGTTCCACTTCGACGTGCTTGGCTGGTCGTGTCGAACCTTGATGGTCAGACCGGTCTCGTCCGCGAGCTTCTGGAGTTCCACCTTCCAGAGCTTCAGACGCGCACCATTCGATCCACCGCAATCCGCCGTAATTGTTAGTTCGGGCGCGTTAGGATAGCGCCTCCGGCCGATAAGCTTGCGGGCCGCACATAGCTGACCGCCGCTTGGCACTCATAGTCCCGGCAACAGCGCAGCTGATGCTCGGAGCATCTTCCATCGCGCTGACCAGCACGCCGATTGCGCGATCACCGACCGGACCCATGATATTAACCGCCTCGATCGTGCGTTTGTTCAGCGAGCCGGGCTTTCTTCCTGCGCCTGGTCGGCGTCCGCCAAGCGGCATTTAATTTCGCGTCACCGGTTTTTGATTTTAGTGAGAAGGGGCCATCCCGCCTTCCACAAGGTCGCCGGCGTGGAGGAGGCAATCAAGGCCCGCGGAGCAGAACTGCGACTCTTGCCGGAGTACTTGCCAGACCTCAACCCAATCGAAATGGTGTTCCATCCCCTGAAGGCGTTGCTACGCAAAGCGGCGGAGCGTACAGTCAACGGGTTGGAGCGAGCGTTCGCTCCTTCAATCGAGGACTCAAACTTTCCGAATGCGCAGGCTATTTCAGTCACTGTGGCTATGATCCATTATGATCGGGACGTACTGTAAATGCGTTGTTACCCCTCAAAAAAAAGAGGAGTTGCGGATGATGAACGAAAAGGAGCAAGCTGAGCAACTAAACGGAGTCGGATAACCCGCGCGTCAATTGATAGAGTGATCGGACTCTCCCACCTTTGCGGCGCGATGATATTCCGCCTGGAGCGACTTGAAGCAAACGGCATCTGGACATAAGTGGTCACACTCGGGAGATAGTTCGCCGTGGCGACGGGTTCACCAACAACGTTGTGGGGTGGAAAAATAGTCGGCCGGGTTCAACGGCGCCGCTATTTTCAGGTTGAACAACGCGACTCGGTTTGGTGGCTGGTTGACCCGGACGGCGGCCTGTTTCTGTCTAAAGGGATCAACGTCGTAAGGAGCGATGCTGATCGCATTCGGGACTCCGATCGAATTCCTTATTTGGAGGCGTGCCGGCGCAAGTACGGCAGTGATGATGCATGGCGAACCGCTGCAGCCCACCGTCTCCTTTCCTGGGGCTTCAATTCGCTCGGCGCTTGGTCGGATGAAGCTGTTGCAGTGGCGGGGTCGTCACCTTTGGCATTCACGGAAACGCTGGACATCGGCGCCAAATTCAACGAGCGATCGGGTTCGGCATTTCCGGATGTATTCGATCCGGCTTTCGAATTCCACGCGCGACGCACGGCAAACGAGGGCTGCCTAGCGAGGCGAACCGATCCCCAGGTAATCGGCTGGTTCACCGACAATGAATTGCGATGGGGACCGGATTGGCGCGGCCCGGACGAATTGTTGACGATTTTTCTAAACCTGCCGAAATCGAGCCCTGGCCATTGTGCCGCTATCGAGATGTTGCGTGAGCGCCATGGCGACTTCGATGCATTCAATGCGATCTGGCACGTAGACGCTCGATCTTGGGACGAGTTCGCGCGGATTGTGCCCGTCACGGCGCCGTACAGCCGCAAACCAGTGTACGAGCGCAACGAAGGAGACGAGCAGCTGAGCAACCAGGCGGACGCGAGGCGTGCGCAGTTTATTGCAGATTGCGAGCAGTTTGCTGGCAAGGTCGCCTTGCTCTATTTCGAGGCGACGAAACGTGCTGTTGAGGCGGCCGATCCGAACCATCTGGTGCTCGGATGTCGCTTTGCATACAGACCTCCGCCATCGGTCATCGAGGCAGCCGGATGGAACGTCGATGTCGTTTCATTCAACTGTTACGAGCTCAATCCCACCGCGGCTATCGACGCTTATGCGCATACGGGAAAACCCTGCATCATCAGCGAATTTTCGTTTCTTGGCCGCGATTCTGGATTGCCAAATGCAATCGGTGCTGGGCCGCGTGTAGCCACACAGGCTGATCGCGCGCGCTGCTTCCGCGACTTCGTATCGGTGGGCCTCAGTCGAGCGATGCTTGTCGGTTATCATTGGTTCCAGCACGCCGACCAGCCTTCAGAAGGACGGTCCGACGACGGCGAGAACTCAAACTATGGTGTCGTAACGATCGCCGACGACACCTACCAGGAAATCACGCAATCAATGACCGCGGTAAACGCTGATGCGGAGCGCCTTCACGGCGTAGCGTCGATCGGATCCGGCTCGCTGCCGATCGGACCATAGGGAAAACCAGAGCCAATCCCTGATCAACGAGGCGAAACACCTCGCGAGCCTGCCGTGTTCGCTGGTCTCGACCATCATCGGCCAGATCCGGCGCACCGAACAGGGGGCCAATCGTTGAGGGATGAATGATGCGCAAGGTTACGCCAATCACGATTGTAAGCATCCCGTGCAGTCGAAAACTTGAGGATCGGCGATACGCTTGCCCTTTCTTCGCCCTCCGAGATCCACTAAGGATCGACGCGGCCAACTCCTTGCCCGGAACGAAAGGTTCAAACTAGAACCCCTAACCCACGACGCGCTTTTTTGGCGGTGGAATGCCGACGCCTGCTTCTGCGCCGACCAGAGGGCCGCAGCTGGCTCTTCTGTTTGATGGAGCGACTTACTTTCCATCCTTGAAGATCGCTCGATCCCAAAATGGCTCATCGCCGAACCGTTCAACCATGAGATCGATGAACACCCGCGCCTTCGCCGATACAGTTCTCGTCGAAGGGTAGACCGCGCAGAGCCCGATTGTCTCGCAGGTATATGCCGTGAGGCAGGTTTCGAGCCTGCCCTCCTCCACGGCGCGGTGGATGAGGAATGTGGGCAGAAACGCAAGGCCGCAGCCTGCGGCCGCCATTTTCCTCAACACGTCTCCGTTGTTGCAGCTAAAATCTGAGGAGACCAGCACCGGATCGCAGCCGCCGAATTGCCGCGCCTGCCGGGGTTCGACGTATGAGTACAACAGCGCCTTGTGATCCTTGAGGTCGGCAGGGACCTTCGGCTTTCCATGCTTGCGGAAATGGTCCGGGCTGCCGCAGACCGCGTGCCGGATCGGCGCGAACTTGCGGGCTATCAGTGAAGGATCCTTCATACGGCTTATTCTCACTGCCACATCGCCCCCTTTTCTGACCAAATCAGTGTGTCGGTCAAGAAATTCCATCTGCACCGAAAGCGAGGGATAACGCGCGGACATCTCGCCCAGGACCTGGGACATGCAGTTTATGCGGAAGGAGACTGGAGCCGTCACGCGCAGCTTCCCGAACGGATTGCTTCGTCCCTTTGAAGCGAGGTCCTCGGCCTCCTCCAGATCGGCCTCATTCCGCGATCGTAGAAATCAGCCCCGGCCTCCGTGAGACTGACCTCCCTCGTCGTGCGGTAGAGAAGGCGCGTGCCGAGCCTGTCCTCCAGGTCGCTTACGCGTCGACTGATCGCCGACTTCGCCACGCCGAGGCGCTCTGCAGCGCCGGCGAAGCTTTTCGCCTGAACGACGGTGATGAACGTGCGGATGTCTTCAAGACGATCGGGGCCGACGACCCCGGCCCTGAGCTGGTCGCCGCCGGCGGGATGTCAGGCAAGAACGCACGATATGACATTTAAACCCGCCGTGGCATTTGCCTTCCAGTTTGCAGTTGATCGAGTGTTCGGCTCTTGACACTCAAACGCCAGCACAGGCACCCTCGTTATCGCGTTGAGGCCAGCCAGTTCCGAGACGGGGAGGATTTGCTGATGACCGATCGCAAATTGTTTGCACCGATTACAAATGCGCGTAGGGTAGCCGTTTCGACGATCGCGGCGACGTTGCTGTTGGCGACGGGCTTTAGCGTCGATACAGCGGGAGCTCAGCAACCACCAGCTAACCCGCCGCGTCCGGCGGCTCCGGCGCGTCCGGCGGCTCCGCCGCGTCCGGCCGCTCCGGCTGCGCAACAGCCGCCCGCCGCGCCACCTAGTCAGACGCAGGCGACAGCACCCGATATGCCGCAGCTCGTCTATTCGCAGTGGGCGAAATTCTGCGGCAAGGGCGATGACCCGGGCGCCAAGGAGCTTTGCTTCACCGCCAAAGACGCCCGCACCGAGGCCGGTCAACCGCTCGTGGCGGCGGCCCTGATCGAGCCGCAAGGCGAGCCCAAGAAGCTGTTCCGCGTCACCCTGGCGGGGCCGCTTCGGCTGCAATACGGCACTCGCATCGTGATCGACAAGGAGCCGCCACTCGCTGGCGTGTTCTTTACCTGCTTCGTCAATGGCATCTGCATATCGGACTATGAGGCGACGCCCGAACTGGTCGGCAACCTCAAAAAGGGCCAGATGCTGCAAATCCAGGCGATCAATCTCGCCGCCGCTACGATCACGTTTCCGATGCCGCTCTCCGACAACTCAGGCAATAGTTTCCAGAAAGCCAATGAAGGTCCAGCCACGGACCCCCAGGTGTTCGATGCGCAGCAAAAGAATCTACAGGGAGATTTGCAGAAGCGCGCCGATGAGTTGCGTAAGAAGCTCGAAAGCGA
Source organism: Xanthobacteraceae bacterium (assembly GCA_030037185.1). Next base: position 6,510 of record JASHRR010000132.1, read on the forward strand.
GGGTGGAACGCCGCAGAAATAAGACCCAAACGCACTCAAGAAGAGCCTTGGTGCGTGGACTCTTCCGGCATTGGGTCTCTCATCACGGATGCATTTCGCATCAGCGCGTGACGGATGCCGCGTAGCCACCAGCGGATCGAGGAACTCCTGCCATTGGGTAGAGTAGTGACTTATCTGGTTGCGGCACCCGCCTGATGAGCGCAACAGAGCCATCCCAATGCAGCTCGTGTAGTTTCATCCGATATCTCTCCTCGAAAAGCGCCGCCCGGAGTCGGGAAGCTGATCCGGGTGGCTGGACGGCGGTCCCGCCTTTACCGCCGCAGGCCGGCGTTGGTCCCACAAACGGAAATTTCAAAACGCGCTCATCGCGCATGCGATGGCGATCGCCCATGCCGCGATGTTGCTGTCGGCTCGTAGTGTTTGCCGTCGCGATGCGGTAGCACTGGCAGATGGCACATCCCATAGCGTGCCACGCCGCCATTGGGCATTATCCAGAACGCGAACGCTTTCAGCGTCGTCTCTGCGGTGGGTTCGCGCCGCGTCTTCACGCGGCGCTGCTGCTCGTTTGTTAGCTCGGAGTATGGAATGAATGGCATTAGTATACTCCCCTGCGAACCGATGCAACCACTCGGGTTGTGGTTCCGCCATGCGTGGGTCGGTGTCGGCTGCGGTGCCACACGAATGGCCTCACGCAGGTTTCGTGGTCTGTTGAGAAAACATATGGGACGATGCGCCAATTCATTTCCCATAAATAATTTTTCAATGAGCGCCTTCCGTTCTCGCTCAAGATAAGCGCGAGCACGGTTTGCGCGCTGAACCCGAGCCCCAGCCACTCATAGCGCGGGCGCGCGGTGCCGGGGTCGAAGATGACGATGTTGAAGCGGGCGCACGTGCTGCTGCGACTGTCGAGCGGTCACCATAACCGAGCAGTGGAATGGACTGCGCTAGGCCTGTTGCGTTCTCGCTGAACGGCCGGACCCATGCCGGCTCACTGGTCAGCCGGCCGGGCTTGATGGTGATACTACCGAGGACGAGTGCTATTTCGTGTCAGACGTGGGGCGACTTGCGTGCACCATGCCTCGGCCTGGCTAAGCGTGGTTCAATGACCTGACCTCTTGTAGGGTCGTAGAAGGGGTTTTGCATGCATTGGCTGCCAAACCCCCGGTTTCTTCCGTCCTGGGCACATTGCTCACGGCTCGAAAAGTAGCATTCAAGGGTTCGCGTGTCTCCTATAATGCACCACGGATAGTTTACATACGCGTGGGCCTTTCCCGCGAATGCCGCGAACGTTGCCCACAGTGCCAGTCCGGCAATTACCGACTTCCTCATGTTCGTCTCCTCTTGTTGTTCTGGTCTTGTTGCTCTCCTCTTGTTGTTCTCCTCTTCTTGGTCGAAAATCGCCTCCGTTTTGGCCAGCTATAAAGATCGATGATCGTAATCACACTTCCATCACGTGGCTGGTTACATCCAAGCCATCGTACTTGATCGTTTGCCCCTTTTGCGACCGGGTCAGGGCCGCGGCGTGTTGCTGCCGCGTCCCGAAGCCTCGGATCAAGTCCTAAGGGACAAGCCCGCATGACCACCGCAAGACTGCTCAGCGTGATCGTAGGTCAACATTTCATCGCGCTGGCGAGGGACCACCGTTAGCGCATCCCGTCCCGCGCCTCGAGTTGCCGATCAGGTCCCGGTGGCGGCAGTAGGTGAGGCGGTGCGGCTGGCCTCGCCGGCACCGAACGAGACGCTCTCGTTACGGCCGCCCCCTGCGGACAGGCACGCCAGTAGCCGAACCGGCTATCCCGTGTATTACCGTCGGAATACGTAAAGCACCGACTTCCGTTCCGTTGCGGCGCTCCGTGGAGAACGTCAGCTTGTGCCGTAGCCACCACGGCTCCAAACGCCGCGAGAGCCGTCACCGTTATCATAAATTGACGCATAGCTGCCTCCCTTTCAGTTTTCTTGCAGTGCAACCCGCCGCGAGTTGCAGTAGCGGCTTTGCGCGCGGCTTTGGCCTCAACTGAACTCGCCATCGAAGGGCGTTGCTGACCCGCGAGATGTGCTGGGCCAGACCTGCGTGATAGCGGCGGCGAGTACGAGCAATTTGTCGAGTTGCTGTACTGAATATAAATTGGCAGCCGGCTGTGGCACTATTAAATTGGTGTTTAGATGATTAACTTTGCTGTTAATGTCCGGAAAAATGGCCACGGGCACAGCCGCCCCTGCCGCCAGAATTACCCACGCAGGTAACAAGCACTGCGCCGCCACCGTTCGATCCGTTCAGTCTTCTTCTCGCGTCGCTTACGCTCTATCTCACGCAGCTTCTCGTGCTCGATCTCCGCCGCTCGGAGTTCTGCGTGGTGCAGCGCCACCGTGTCCGGGGTGACGCGGGTGTGGATTATGCTGCCGCCGCACCGGTGCAAACAGTGCCCCTCGCGCGCTGGGCCGGCGAGAATTTCACTGTTGGTCCGGTTCGCTGCCAAGCGTTTGCGATTGGCGAGGAACTGATCCCACGTAATATAACCAGGATGATGGTCATGAATAACAATGCGCCACTGATCTTATGGCAATTGGCGGGACTGCGTACAGATCTCGCCGGCAGGGTTGAGCTTCTTACA
>JASHRR010001128.1 GCA_030037185.1 Xanthobacteraceae bacterium
CAATTCCTTCAGCCGTTCAAGGTGGCGCTCGAATCCAGCAAGGTAGGTTGCGACCTTGTACCCGAACGTGATCGGCACCGCCTGCTGGAGATTGCTGCGGCCCGCCATCGGCGTATTGCGATAGCGCATCGCAAGCGCCGCAAGCGCGTCCGAGATCGCAATGAGGTCAGCCTCGATGAGATCGAGCGCTTCGCGAACTTGCAGGACGGTGGCAGTGTCGGTGATGTCCTGGGTGGTCGCGCCCCAGTGACACCACTCGCCGAGGCCGTCGCGGCACAGGGCAACGAGCTGCTGCACAACCGGCAGCACCGGATAGCCGATGCGCTCGGTCTCGCTCTTGAGCTTGGCAAAGTCGTATTCGCCAATCGAGCAATGGCGCTGGATTTCCTCGCTCGCATTGTCCGGAATGACGCCGAGACGCGCCTGCGCGCGGGCGAGCGCCGCCTCGATGTCGAGATATTTCTGGATGCGATTTGGGTCCGCAAAGATGCGTCGCATCGGCTCGGTAGAAAAGGTGTCGCGGAAGATACCGGAGCTCACGCCAACGGCAGTCATTGTTCGGCCTTTCGGAGAGGGCTGATCGGGCGCCATCCCTACCGAACGCGCGGGCGAGCGTCCATCTCCGATCAACCCTTTCGGGGGCGTCCGTCGCCCGCCCGCGCAAGCGCTCGCGGCAACGAGGCGACACAAGGGTCGGCCCGTTGGGGCAACAACGCGCGGTGTGCCCGAAGCCGTGAATCGGAGGAGATACATCCCGACCGGCTGCTCGCGAGCGTTCGCGACCTTTCGCCCTTCTTGGCGAAATCGCCAACGAGCGCCTTCCGCGATATCCCGTGCGCAACCCTCCGCTTGTGGGCGGCAAGGTTCGGAGTATTACCTGGCGGATCCCTTAGGGACAAGGACAGAGGACAAAATCTCAGCCCTCAAGAGTCGGTCTGAATGTGGGTAATATCAATAAAGAAGCCTTAATGGGAGATTGGGGTTGGCGACCGTGGGAGAACGACGAAGCGCGCAATCCATATATGGGGCCAGGCGCAACATAAGGAATTTTCAAGGATCTGTTGTACAAAAGTATTGATATCCTGGAAAAAATGATTGATCCGCCGAACGATGATTGGGGTCACCAGCCTAGCGGCGGAGTCAAACGATACCAGCATGACGCCTCTAACCAGCCGGTGGTCCGTGGAGGGGTCGAACCCGAGCAGTTCGTGATGCACCCGGCAGGCAATATTCCAGGCTCTTCTCTCAGACGAAATTCTGGCAGGGCGAAGCCAAGGGGTGACCGCTCTCAACGACGATTGCAAGCTTTCTTATTGACGATCATGGACCGGTGGATGACTCGCGCTCAGGGTAGGGCGGAAATTGATAATCACTATGGTCCGCACATTGCACTGGTGGAGGTAGTCCACAAATGGCAAGTGCGTAACGGCTACGACGCTCTGGGCCGCGGAAGCTCGCCGGCACCGGAAACTTCCGCCGTTTCGGGCGGTTCGGTGTGGTTCTGGCGGTCGCAAGCCTGCTGCTCGCGCCAGTGATCGTCATGATTCATCGGCCAATCGGCGAGATGACCCGTGATTTCCTGCTGCCGCGATTTGGACGTCAAACTCAATGAAGTGATGTTGCCGGTCATCGCGATTGCCCGCACGACGGTCGCTCGGTGGCAGCTATTCTGCCAGCAACGCTATATCGTCGATAAACGCATTGCCCGTGTTTCCTCAAGTAGGCGCGCCAGAACCCCGCCATCGGCATCGCGATGGTGACGATCGGCACTTGGCCATGACGGGGTTCTGTACTGCGTTCTTTGCCGGAAAGACATATGCCGGGAGGCTGCCAGCGATCCTGTTCGCCCTGGCCTCCTCGAGGCCATGCCGATGACCGGGGCGTGAGGGGTCCTGGCAGGCCGCAACCAGCCGAGCCGGCTGTGCACAAAGCGGGATTGCTGGGGCCGTTGCAAGTACGCGCCGCGGCGCCAGCCTCTTTTGTCTCGCGAGCGTGGTTCGGGGCCATTGGCCCTTATGAGAAACACGTGATTTCCAAGAGCCGGCGTCGGGGCCGCCGTCTCGATTGCGGTTTGCTGCAGAGGTGGGCTGCACCCCGAAACCGCCGCAAGTGGCGGGGCGTCTGTGACCGCCTGTGTTGAAGAGATCCGCCATCGAGATGAGGCCACGCTGCGCGCCGGAAGTCTTGCGTTCTGGCGCCAGACTCAGCGCTCGGAAATTGATTCCCTCAATTTTACCACCGCTTCGCCAAATTTGGCGTCCGGGACTTGACCGGCGGCGCGTTGTCGTCGAGCGCGCACCTGCGCGCCTCTAAGCCTCGGGTGTGCGTTGCGCAACTCCGCGACGGCGACAACAGCGACACCGGATCATCTGACCGTGCCACAAACTGACGCGGGTGTCAGAATCTGACTTATTGATAAGTTGCAATGGCCTCATTGGAGAGGAAGATCATCCGCACCGCGGCTTTACCGCCGCCGGGTGGACCCGATCCGCTTATTTTATTCTTACGGAGTCATGGTCGTGCAATATAGTGCGTCGTCCCTTTGGAACGCCTGCTTGATCATCGGTTCGAGGCAGATCGAGGTAGCAAGTCCATGCTCCTGAAAGATCGGATTGCGCAGCATTATGACGAACTCAGTCCGCTTTATAAGGATATTTGGGGAGTACATATCCACCATGGTTATTGGAAGAACGGAACAGAGACGAAAGAGGATGCGCAGGAGCAACTGATCAGGGAATTGATCGCGCGTGCAAAGATCAAAAACGGCTGTCGTATTCTCGATGTCGGCTGCGGCTTGGGCGGGTCGGCAATCTTCCTGAGCGAAATTCTCGGTGCCCACATCACAGGGATAACGATTTCGCCGGTCCAGGTTGCAATCGGGAATGCCTTGGCACGGGAACGTGGCGTCGATGTACAACTCGTGCGGATGGATGCTGAAGCGCTAGACCTGGAAGGCCGTTTCGATGTGGTGTGGGCGGTTGAAGCGATTTCCCACCTTAGCAAGAGAGCAGACTGCCTTCGGTCGATCGCGCGTGTCGTTGAACACGGCGGTCAATTGGTGATTGCCGACTGGTTCAAATCGCCCACCGCGACGGCCGCCCAGGAACGCCAATTCCTGGAGCCGATCGAACGGGCGATGCTGGTGCCGAAGCTCGACGCGCCGGGCGCCTATATCGACTACATGAACCAGGCAGGGCTTACCCTCACACTGTTCGAGGATCTGAGCGCCAACGTCCGCAAGACGTGGGACTTGGCGATCGAGCTGATCCGCAATCCGGCATTGTGGAAATTCGCGGCGACGCGTGGAAAGGACTTTGTTGCGTTTTTAGAAGGCTTTGCAGCAATGAGAGCCGGCTACAGATCCAAGACGCTCGTTTACGGGGCGTTAATCGGGCAAAAGCCATGAATGGGCGTTGGTTTTCCTTACCCCATTCGGTGCGTGACTTTGAGCATCGTTGCGATGAGGCCGAATGGCTGGACGGAGCTGATCTAAGTCCGGTCGAGCTCGAGCAGGTCCTGCGCGACCTGGCAACCTTCAATGGAATCTTCCTCGGTCACTATCCGCTTCTGCGGTGGCTCGGTCAGGCGGTCCGGGCAGCCGGGAACGGTGCGCAGCTGACGCTCATCGACATCGGTTGCGGGTACGGCGATCTGCTGCGCGCCGTCCGGCGCTGGTCGCAGCGGCGGAAATTGGACCTCAAGCTGCTTGGCGTTGACCTCAATCCCGAAACGATTCGCATTGCGCAGGCGGCGACCGATCCCGCAGATCGAATCGACTTCCAGGCTGTGAACGTTTTCGAGCTGGCTTCGACCATGCCGATTGATCTCATGATCAGCAGCCTTGTCACCCATCACCTCTCCGACCCTGAGATCACCGAATTCCTTCGGCTGATGGAAACAACGGCTCGGCGCGGCTGGGCGATCTGCGATCTTCAGAGGAGCCGTTTCCTTTACCACTTCATCGGCCTCGCCAGCCGCCTTGGGCGGTTTCACCCGATGATCACCCATGATGGCCAGCTATCCGTTGCGCGCTCACTTACCCGCGGCGAATGGGAGCAGCGCATTGCCCAAGCGGGCATTTCCTCCGCCGATGCGTCGCCCCGGTGGTTTTTCTTTCGTTTCCTGATTGGGCGATTGCGCTGAGTGATGCCTGGGAGGTGCTGGCGGCGCTCGTTTCGCTTCTGGCTGTTCCCGGGGACACGTGCCTCGCCTGGCCGCTCGCCTGCCCGCAGCGCCAGACCGCGGACCGCAACGTCGATCATCCCGGTGAGACCTGAAACGCGTTGGCCCTCGGTTCGATCTGCTGAGTCTCGCCGCGCAGTCGGCGGCGCGCAATACGTGTTCCAAGCCCAATCCGGCGCACAAGACCGGGCGCCATTTGCGCGAATGCCATGGCAACGACCTGCCCCTTTGGTTGCACCAGCAATCGTGAAAGCAGCGTCGCCCTTCGAACCTGGCCGGTGACATCCCGGGCAAGGTCGGATTGAAATTCGCAACAGGACCTGCCCGAGAGATAATAATCGGCCGCCATCCGCGCGGAATGAAGCGCGATCGCGATGCCGTCGCCTGAGAATGACGGGATCACGGCCGCCTGGTCGCCAAGCCGCCATGGCCCCCCGCCGCGGCTTTGCACGAAGCCATAAGGGTTCGAGGCGACTGCGAGCGGACGGTTCCAGCACGCCTCCCCACCCGCGAGCGCTTGATGAAGCCGTGAGAAATTCGCACGCAACATTGAAAACAGGCTCTCCCATCTGCCGCCGAGCTGCGCAAAATGACGACCGCGGATGACAAGGCAGAGATTAAGGATACCGTTCTCAACAGGTTCGATCCCTGCGTAGCCGCCGGGAAAAAAGAACAACTCAACGCAGGGACCAAGAGCGTTCATCTGCGCGGCGGACATGCGCCAGTGCAGCTTGAAGGCGATCAGATCATTCTGGTGGCCGGGGGGCCGTTTCCATCCCCGCAGATCAGACTTCCCGGTCGCCAGAAAGGCGTCCCGGGCTGCAATCTTGCCGCCGTCATCAAGCTCCGCGATCCATCGTTCGTCAAGGCGTTGCAAGGATCGCACAGTGCGCC
>JASHRR010001129.1 GCA_030037185.1 Xanthobacteraceae bacterium
GCGGCATCGCCAGCTCGATATGGCATGCATCGACGTCAAAATAAGCGGTGCAGTTGTTCTGCGAGTGACGAACGTTGCGGGCGGTGCCTCTCACCGTCTCGATCGCCGCCCGGTTTACCCGGAACCCGGCCAGGAACTTCTCGACGATCGAAATGATATGGACAATCGTGAACACCGCGAACAGCACGGCAAGCCCAGAGTAGAGGACACGCTGAGTCCAGAGGAACAGCGCAATTTCACTCTGCACGTCGAAAGCGGCCCAGGCCCCCCCGGCGAAGAAGAGCAACGTGAGCACGCCCTGGAACCCGTCGCTTTTGCACGAGGCACGGCACCCGTATCCCTGCGTGATGTTCCGATAGGCATAGCCCACGACGGCGCCGGCCTCCTGCCTTCCGGCAACGATCAGCTCGTCGCCGTCCTGCACGAGGCTTTTCTCCGCAACTTTCTCCAGCCGCACGTCGCGACCACCAAGGTCGAGATCTAACGTGTCCACGCCTGTGGTGGAACTGCGAACGTTTCGGGTTATGCCACTGATCAGCTCCATCCGAGACTATTAAAACAGTTTGGATACGAGGTCACCGACAAAGCCGCCAGCTACTGCTCCAACCGCGGCCCCGACGCCGGGAATCGGGATGAACGCCTGGCCAAGGGCGGCACCGACGGCAGTGCCGGCGACGCGCACCGCACCGTGGCCGACCGCCTTCCACCCGCCGGCCGTATCTTCCTGCTGGAAAGCCTTGTATGCATCAATTCCATCCGGGATACCGGCGACGAGCGCGCCCGCCGGCCCCCCGATCCGGCCGACCTGACCCACGACCCGCGCTGTGGCGCCGAGTGGAATTTTGCTGGCCAGTTCGCCGGCCTTGCTGAGTACGGGGGCCGCGTCGGCGACGAGCGGCGCCACCTTGGGGATTATCGGTGCGGCGAGCCTCGCCACCGCGGGTGCGATCTTCGAGACGGCTGCCGGAACAGCTCGTTGCGCAACGCCGTCGGCGACGAGGCCCGTCATCGCCCCGCCGAACCCGTCGACGGCTCGCCGGACTTCGTGGTTGCCGATGTTCTTGCCGATCAGTTCATCTGTAAGGCCGGAGCCAACGAAGCTGGCCGCAGTTCCGGCTGCGAAGCCGGTGAACCGGGTCAACTTGGGCGTCGCCGAGGGGTGCTCCAGTCCCTGGCCGATGTCGTTGAGCGTCGTCTTTCCGGCGAAATTGGCAAATCCCGACACCGGTCCCTGAGGATTAATGAACGCCCGCTCGCCGGAGAACGTGATTTCGCCGCCATTCACCGCATTCCAGACCTGCTGGCGCAACGGCGACCACCGGCCTCCATTGGCTTCGGCGTCGGCCCTCGACTGCGCAAGGCTGTCACGCGCGCCCTGGACGAGCGCACGGCCGACCTGCTTCGGGTCGATCTTGCCGAGCTTGAGTTGGGCGGTATCGACCAGCACGTTGTTCGGGTCCTTCTTCGATACGTAGGTCGACAACGTCGGCTTGACCCCCTTGTCGAACTTGATCTCGAGCGAACCACCGCCTTCGACCTCTTTGTTGAACACGAGGCCCGTATCCAACGCGATCTTTTCAGGCAGCGCTGCCTTGAAACGCTCCCGCAGCGAAGGCTTTTCCGGCGGCTGGGCATTCCGATCGGTGGCGGCTTCGGGCGTGGAGTCAAAAGCGGCGTTCAGCTTGCCGCGCGGCGTATATTTGAGCTTCCCGTTGATGTTCCAATGCGGCCCGATCGCCAGGCTCCCCTTGACGTAAGGCTCACCGCCGAGCGTCGGCTTCGCGTTGGCCCTTCCGGCGACCTCGATACCGAACCCGCCCTTGAGAACCTTCGAGCCGGGCACGATCGGAACGATGGGCGTCAGGCCATGCTGAGGGCCTGAGCCCTGCGGAGCGCCAGCGGGCGTGGAAGGATTTGACGGATTGGAAGGGGAGGAAGGGTTCGGATTATTCGGGGCGTTCGGCGTGCCACCTGCATTCACATTGCTCGGAGTCGAGGAGGAATTAGGATCGCCAGAATGGTCGGACGGCTTCAGCGTATTCTGCGCTGGCCCGGGGCGGTCCGGCTTGCAGCCCGCATCCCAACGGCGGTGCGGATGGGCGCCGAGGTGTAACCGCAACGCAGGCTGAGAGGGCAATTTGATCTGATCGCCGGGCCGGATATAGTCCGGATCCCACCCGCGGTGACCGCGCCGATCGAAGTGGAGGATGCCGTCCTGGCGACGCGGATCGAACTGCGGGTTTGCCTCGTAAAGGCCCTTGAGGGTGGTGCCCCGCCGGTGCGCGATGGCCCACAGCGTTTCGCCACGCGTGACGGTCACGGCATTGGGGTTGTGATTTGCCGGCCGCGCATGGCCGTCCCCCTGCCTCTCGCGCGCGGCTTGCAGATGCCGGTCGAATGAGTCCTGGGCGGCGACATTGTCGTCGCTGCGATCGCATCGGGAGGCGGCCGTGGACTGGTTAATCCGCATCTCACTCTCCGGTGACAGGTTCCGTACGGCAGCCGGCGCATGTTAGAGCTGCCATCAATCGGTGCCCACCGCCGCCGAGGGGGCGCTACGGCAAGGCAGTTTTCGGCAACGCCGAGCCGACCCTTAGCGCATCGCGAAGAAACTATTATTACGATGATCGTGTGTCAGCTAATATAACAGCTATTCTTTTAGGTAACATAATATTGTATAAAGCATTAAGTATGCGAGTAAAGAATGTGTCTAATTATGAAGAACTTATGGCTTCTTCGTCACAATACCGCCCATTCGAATCGGCGCGACGCCTGTGAGAGATGCGGCAGGATACCGGCGCCTGTCGAATGAATGCGAATTATGAATACAGATTGCCCGTATAGGGTCCAGGCCGCTCCGATAAGACTCCGGTGCGTCCGCACCTAGTGGTGCAGTTAGCGCTCTGCCGGGTCTTGGTGGTCCGTCTCCAGAGTAACCATGCTCAATGGGAGCCGTAGCTCTCCGAGAAGCGCAACGGTCGGACCGGTCGCGGGGCCCGCACAACGACGGGTTCGGTGCCGTGCCGGACCAATCGTCAAGCACCCTGATCACGTCCTCCTGCTCAGTCTTTAGGCACTCAAACGCATTCCCGAATGCGCCACTTTCCTCGCGTACCCGCCCGGATACGACGGACGTCACGCGGCCGGGTTCAGGATCTCGAGCGTCAGCGGCTTGAGTCGGAAATTGTTGCATGCATTGAACAGAATCGGGCAATTCGAGATGGCGACGATCTGGGGCATCAGCGCGCGCAGTGTCATGTAATCGCCCGTCTTTCCCTTGGGTGGCCGGATCTCCCACACGCCGTTGGCGTCATAGGCGACGGTCATGAAGATATTAAAGCATGCATCAATATTGAAGCTCCAGCGATCCATGCCGTATCCGCGGACGGCGGCTTCGAGGTTCGACTGGCAGTTCGGCGCCGCCTTGCCCTTCTCGCCGTAGCGGGCGATGTTCAGGTGCTCGCTGCAGTAGCCGCCGCCGCAGTAATTCTCGCCTGTCAGGTCATCTTCGATCCGCCACATCTCCCGTGAGCGATTGCTGTAGAGCAGATGCGGAGCGGTCAGCTTCCAGCTCAGATTGATGGCGCGGCTGGAATGCATCGACAGCAGCTCACGCGGATCGTCGCGATTGAAGGAGATCAGATCCGCGACCTGCTCACCGTCGGGCTGCGTCAGTCGCAGCTGCTCGCCGGCTGCGACTTCGAAGCTGATACCGCTGGCAGGCGGCAGCGTCACCGGGACTCCGGGGATGAGAACGTGCGTCGGGCCCGTCATGAGCGCCTTTCCCTTCGTCTCGGGAAGAACGAGACGGCAATGATACCGATCATGGAGATGCCAGCAAGGGCCGTTGTGGCTGGTAACCAGAAAAAACCTGACGTGAGGTTGAAGCTCGTTGAATCAGCTGATCGTCTTCGAACGGACGTGGGGGAATAATTTCCGGTGAACCAGCTGTAGAGCCTGGCGGTGAAGATGCCTCTGGCGACCGGGAGGGCGGTTATCACGGGCGCTGCGCAACGCCGTGGGGTAACGCCAGATCGGAACATCTCGCAATCAGAATGCAAGGGGCCATTCATCCCGATGGGCCATCACGGGCAAATCTGGCCCAAAGTGCTCGCACTGATCACAAAGCGACTTGCCCATCTCGGGCGAGCCGAGTGGCCGCTCTCGTTTCTGCAATGGGCAGTAATTGCCGAGCTTGTACATGATGCCGGGCTGCTTGATCGCGTGAAGCGGCACGCGGGGCTGACAGTCGAAACATCGAGATCGGCGCTAGCCCTGAGCGACATAGATCGCCGACGCAAGACGTATATAGAGCAGATGCTCGTGGAAGCCGGCATCGCACTGCCGCTGGCCGCAACGCGCGCGCAACTTCTTTACTGGACCTACCTCGGCGCGACATTGAGCCGGAGTAACCTCAGCGGCAAGCGCCCTCGATCGGATCGTGGCTGAATTCAAACGAATTGGATTGGGCGACGGCTGTCCAAGGGTAAGGAGGGGTTCTCGGGCGGCGAGGACTAGATCATTCAGAGCTACGATCGAGTTGCCGCCTAGGCCCTCAG
>JASHRR010001130.1 GCA_030037185.1 Xanthobacteraceae bacterium
GTGACGAGGGTCAGCGTCCTGAGCCTGTCGATGTCGAATCCCAGCTGATATTTGCCGGCGGCCAGGATGGCGACACAAAAGGCAAGATCGCAGAGGCCGATGACGACCCCTGCTATCGTCAGGCTGTCGATGCGCCATGCGTTCGGCTGCGCTGAGGGCCGCACATTGTCTGTGGTCGATGACATCGCCAGAAAGTCGCCGGTGATCATCGACAGAACTACGAGCATCGGCGTCAGGATGGCGTGGCCAGTCATCACGAGGCCAATCGCCAGAAACGTCAGCTGGCGTGTCTTGTGCACGATGGATCGCAGTGTGTAGGTAAGGATGCGCTGGAACGTGACCCGGCCTTCGCGGACCGCCGCCACAATGCTGGCTAGCCCCGGCTCTGTCAGCACAATCCCGGCCGCCGATTTGGCGACGTCGGTCGCGGTGGAGACCGCTATTCCGATCTGGGCCTGGCGCAACGCTGGCGCATCGTTGGCGCCGTCACCGCACATGCCGACGACATGCCCGGCATCCTGGAAACTCTCGACTATGCGGTATTTATCCTCGGGAAGAACGCCGGCAAAGACGGCAAATTCCTCGGCGCGAACCGTGTCGGCGATCGGTCCGGGCCGATAGAGCGCTCCCTCAAGCCCGACCGCCCGCGCCACGGCGGCGGCGGTGTCGCGGGCATCGCCAGTCACCATTACCGTGCGCACGCCCATGCTTTGTAGCGCAGCGATGCATGCGGCGGCGTCGCGGCGCGGCGGATCGCTGAGGGCGACCAGGCCCGCCAACTGCATCTTCTCCGGCGGACCCGCAGCAACGCCGAGAACCCTGTATCCCTGCGCCTCCAGCGCCGCGGCGGCATCGACCGCCTCCGGTGACGATCGAGTCAAAGCGGCGATCACAGCGAAAGCGCCTTTGACGATTCGAACTGCTGCGCCAGTGCGCTCCGCCGCAGTCGCCTCCGACATTTTGACGGCTGGGTCGAACGGCACGAACCTGATCAGCACGGGGAGACCGGCTATTTCGCTCGCCTTCGAGGCTGCTGCGCGGACCGCAATATCGACCGGATCCTGGCCGCCCTCCGAGCTCGCCAGCGCCGCCAGCGCCAGAACACGCGACTCGTCAAAACCCGACATCGCGCGGACCGCGCAGACCGCCAGCTCGTTCATCGTCAATGTTCCGGTCTTGTCGCAACACAGCACGTCCATTGACGCCGCTTCGTGCACCGCGGAGAGCCGCGTCGGCAGGATGCCGGACTTCGCGAGGGCCTGCGCGCCGATCGCGGTCGCAAGCGTGAATGTCGCCGGCAGTGCGACCGGAACGGTGCCAAGAACAGCGATCAGGATGAGTGGCACAAGTTCGAAAACCGACATGCCGAGCCAATACGCATAGGCGGTCAGCGCCACCGCGACGACGCCATTGAAGCCGGCGAGGTTGCGCACGACCCGAAAGACGGCTTTCTGCTCCGAGCTGACGACATGCGCCGTCCGTACCAGCTCGGCTGTGCGGCCGAATTTCGTGCGCGTCCCTGTCGCGGTCACCTCCGCCACTGCTTCGCCGCGGCGGACCAGGGCGCCGGCCCAGGTTTCCCGGCCCGGAGCCGCTTCGACCGGCATGGATTCGCCGGTTAGCATCGACTGATCGAGCAGCACGGCGCCCGCGATCAGACGCGCATCAGCAGCCACCACACTGCCGAGCGACAGCTTCACGATATCGCCGGGCACAAGTTCCGCGGCCGGGATGATCGTCCACTCGCCGTCGCGCCGGACCGAGGCCGATAGAGCGAGCCTCGATTTCAGCGCCTTGACGGTCGCCTGCGCACGCCCTTCCTGCAGCAGCCCCAGCGCAGCATTGAACACAAGCAGCACGGCGATGATGGATGCTTCGACATACTCGCCCAGCACAAGTTGGAGCGCGATGGCCGCCTCCAGCAGGCACGGCACGGGTGCAACGAACTTGCCCAGCACCAGGCGCAGCGGATGAACGTCGGTGTCAGGAGTTGAATTAGGGCCGATATCAGCAAGTCGGCGGCGCGCTTCGGCGTTCGAAAGCCCTGGCGGCAGACTTTCTGCTTGAGTCATTTCCGTGTCTTCGACGACAGCTCGCCCTCGGCATCTCGCAGGACGGGCAAGCCTACCATCATTGATCCGCAGCAACAAATTCTCCGAGCCGCAGTGGTTGTAGATAGCTGTTGCTCGCAATGGCGGATTACGCGGCGCCGGCTGATCCCTCCTGCGCCTTTATTCCAGCGACTTCCGGAATCGAAGTATGCTGACGGTCAGAAGCGCCACCGCGATCGCGGCGATTGCCCCGAAGTCCGGCCACAGGATGTCGAGGCCGATGCCCTTGAGGAAGGTGCCACGGATGACGACTAGAAAATACCGCAGTGGATTTGCATAAGTGAGCCACTGCAGCACGTCGGGCATGCTGGAAATCGGAAAGCTGAATCCGGACAGGATGAACAACGGGTTCAGCACGAAGAAGTTGGTGGCAAAGGCCTGCTGCTGGGTGGAGCAGACGGTGGAGATCAGCAAGCCTAGCGCCAGCAGGCTGAGCAGATAGAGCGTCGCGCCCAAAATGAACACGAAGGGATTGCCAACGAACGGAACCTGGAACCAGAGGATCCCGACGACGGTGACGACACCGGCGATCCCCATCCCGACGACAAAAAACGGCACGGTCTTGCCGAGGATGAATTCAGCCGGTCTGATCGGGCTTACCATGAGCTGTTCGAGCGTGCCCACCTCCCGCTCGCGGACAACCGCAAAGGCGGTCAGATTGACGACCATCACCAGCGTGATCGTTGCGATCACGCCGGGCACGAAGAACCAGCGGCCGTTGAAGTCCGGATTTTACCAGGGCCGCTGCGCGAGCGTGATCTGGACGAGATTGTTCTGCGCCGCAACGCCCTCGACGCGTTGCATCAGGTCGGTCACATAGTCCTGAGCAAAGCCGGATGCGATGGTGTTGATGTAGCCGAGCGCAATCAAGGCGCTGTTCGAGTTGGTGCCATCTACCAGGACCTGGAGCGGCGCCTCCCGACCCTTGCGCAAGCTGTTCGCAAATCCAGCGTGAATGACCAGGGCCACCGCTGCATCGCCGCGGTCAGTCATACGGCCGATCTCGTCCTCGGTCTGGGCAATTCTGACCACGCGCAGGCGGTCGCTCGACGTGAACCGGGCAACGAGTTCCCGGCTCTCCTGGCCGTGGTCAAGGTCGAGCACCGCGGTCGACACATGATAGACCTCGAAGGTCGCTGCGTAGCCGAACAGCAACAGCTGAATGAGAGGTGGCACGATCAGGCGAACGCGCCCCCACTTGTCGCGCCATAGCTGGATAAACTCCTTGACCAGAATATTGGTCACACGGCCCAGCATGCTCAATCGAGCCTCTTGCGAAACGCGCGGGCGGCCAACGCCATCACCGCGATGGCATAGATGAGGAGGAAAACTGTCGGCAGGGCCAGTGCCGGAATGTCGGCGCCCTTGAGGAAAATGGCCTTGACGATAGTGACGTAGTAACGCGCATGAACCAGGTAGGTCACGTCCTGAACCACTGTTGGCATCTGATCGATCGGGAACACGTAGCCCGACAGCAGCATCGTCGGCAACATAGTCACCAGCAATGCAACCTGACTGGCTCCGACCTGGCTTCGGATTAGGACCGATCGCAGATAACCGATCCCGAGCACGACGACCAGGAACGGCGATGTCGTGATAAACAGCGTGAAGATGGTCCCGCGGAATGGCACGCCGAACCACAACGACGCCAACGCAAGGCAGAAGGCAGCCTCGATCCACCCCAGCACAAGATAGGGCAGAAGCTTGCCGACCATCACTTCACTTGGCCTGACCGGCATCGAGATCAAAAGCTCCATCGTGCCGCGCTCCCATTCCCGCGAAATCGTAAGCGACGTAAGCTGGGCGCCGACCAGCGCCATGATAACCGCGACGACCCCGGGAATGATGAAATTACGACTGTCCAGGTCCTCGTTGAACCAGACCCGCGACTGCACCGTCATTGGCTCGACCTGTTGAAGCTCCTGGCCCAGCCGATCCATGACATCAAGCATCGCCTCAGCCGAGTAGCCGGAGACAACGGCTTGCGCATACCCGAGCGCGATGTTCGCCGTGTTGTCGTCGGTCGCATCGAGAATGGCCTGCACGGTGGCGCGACGTGCATCATTCAGCCGTTCTGAAAAGTCCGGCGGAATGACAATTGCGATCTTGCAGTCAGCCCGGTCAATCGCCGCCGCCAGCGCCGGACAAGTCGCGACGTTGCGAGCGATCGCAAAGTAGCGCGACGCCTCGAAATGTTTGAGCAGCGACTGGCTGCTCTGGCTCGCTTCGCGATCGAACGTGCAGACCGGGATGTGCTTGAGGTCGAGCGTCACACCGTAGCCGAGCAGGAGCATCTGCGTGAAGGGCATCAGCAGGGCAATCATTAGGCTGCGGGGATCCCGCCAGATCTGCAGCAGCTCCTTGACGCCGATCGCGCGGAGGCGGCGAATCCTCATGCGGCGGCCCTCCGTTCCTTCGCGTCGGCCGTGATCAGCTGCACGAACACATCCTCGAGGCCCGCTGCGATGCGAGCCATGCGGCGCGGCCGCAGGCCCTTGGCGGCGAGAAATGTCGGCAGATCGCGAAGGCCGCTCTCCGCGTTGCGGACGATGACATGGAGCGCATCGCCGAAAACCGAGCAATCGAGTACCTCTGGCGCATGCTGCAGCGCCTCTAGGGTTGCAGCGAGTGCGTCGCATTCGACAATCAGCAGCTCGCCGCCGAGCGCAGTATCTCTGAGCTGCGCCGGGCTGCCGGTCGCAATCAGCCGTCCGTGATTGATCAGGGCAATGCGGTGGCAGTACTCCGCTTCGTCCATATAATGGGTCGAGACCAGCACCGTCACGCCGTCGCTCGCGAGGCTGTGGATGAGGTCCCAGAAGCGTCGCCGCGACGCAGGCTCGACACCGGAGGTCGGCTCGTCAAGGAACAGGATCGGCGGCTTGTGGAGCACAGCGCAGCCAAGCGCGAGCCGCTGCTGCCAGCCGCCGGCACGCGTCGTCACCAGAGCGTTCTCTCGCCCGGCAAGCCCTGCCATATTGACCGTAAACCGCATGCGCTCCGCAAGCTCTGCCCGGGGCACTCCGTAAATTCCGCCGAAGAACCGCAGGTTTTCCACGACCGTCAAATCGCGGTAAAGGGAGAACCTCTGCGACATGTACCCGATATGCTGGCGCACGCCTTCTGCATCCCGCGCCACGTCGATTCCGGCGACGGTCGCGCTCCCACCGCTCGGCCGCAGCAGGCCGCACAGGATGCGGATAATCGTCGATTTCCCCGCGCCGTTGGGGCCGAGGAATCCCATGATCTCACTCCTGCCGATGCGAAAGCTGACATGATCGACGGCTACGAAGCTGCCGAACTGCTTGACCAAGTCATGAGCGATCACCCGGTCGTCAGCATCCGCGCGGCCGAACCCCTGGTCGATCGCGGTCAAGACGCTCCTCCTGTTTCGAGCAGCGTCACGAAAACGTCCTCGATGCTGGGCGTCGCGACAGCCATGCCGGAAAAGGAGATGCCTGCGCGGCCCAATGCCTCCCGCAGTTCGGGAATGCGCGTGTTAGCATCATCCACCATCGCATGGACGCCGTCCCCCACCAGCAGGGCGTTGCTGACCCCAGGGAGGCCGCCGATCGCGTTGCGAACGTCGCGCCCTCTGGTGCTTGAGATCGCGATCAGCGCGCCCGGCATGCGCTGCTTCAGTGCAGCCGGGGTATCGCAATAGAGCGCATGGCCGGCGTGCAACAAGGTCAGGCGGCTGCAGCGCTCAGCCTCGTCCAAATAGGCAGTGGATATCACGATCGTCACGCCCTCCTCGCGCAACCCATACAGGATGCGCCAGAAGTCGCGCCGGGACACCGGATCGACACCGGTGGTCGGTTCGTCGAGCAGCAAAATCCTCGGCGTGTGTACGAGCGCGCAGGTGAGCCCGAGCTTCTGCTTCATGCCGCCAGAAAGTTGCCCAGCTTTGAATCGGCGAAAGGCACTCATGCCGGATGCCGCAAGCAGGCGGGAGGCGCGTTCGCAACGCACTGCCGGCGCTACCTCGAACGGATCTGCGTAGAAACGGATGTTCTCATCTATAGTGAGGTCTTCGTAGAGCGCGAAGCGTTGCGGCATATAGCTGACATGCGGCTTCACGCCTTCGGGGTCGGCCACCGCGTCTATCCCGTCGATAATGATCGCGCCGGCATCGGGCCGCATCACGCCAGCCAGCATCCGCATTGTCGCGGTCTTCCCGGCGCCGTCCGGCCCGACGAGACCGAAGATCTCGCCACGGTAGACTGACAGGCTCAGGCGGTCGACAGCCGTCACGCCTGCGAACCGCTTGATCAACCTGTCTATCCAGGATGATTGGGCCGTCCGCATTCAGGTCGCGCACCGTCATGGTAAGCCTGCTGGAAGCGCGTCAAGGAGGGCGTCAACCGGCATGCCCGGGACGAGTTCGTGGGTCGGATTGTCGATATCGATCTTGATGCGGTAAACGAGCGTAACACGCTCAGCGTGGGTTTCGACGCTCTTCGGCGTGAATTCGGCAGCGGACGAAATGAAGGAGACGCGGCCCTTGTAGGTCTTGCCCGGGTAGGTGTCCGTCTTCACCGCTGCGGCCTGATCGAGCCGGACCTTGCCGATATCCGTTTGGTTGATTCAGGCGCGCATCCAGATGTGATCGAGATCAGCGAGCGTCACCACCGGCGTGCCAGGCACCATGATCTCGCCGAGCTCGGCTTGGCGCACGGTGATCACGCCCTCGAACGGCGCGTTTAGGATCGTATAATCGAGCACGATCTGAGCCAGCTTGAGGGCTTCCTTCGCATTGTGGACATTGGCCTGTGCCAGTTCCACCTGCCGCTCAGCGGATTTCTCGAGCGCCTGGTCGCGTTCCAGTGCGGCGTTCGACCTTTTGAGGGTTGCGTTCGTCTGGTCGCGCGCCTCAATCGTGCCGGCGCCTTTCTTCATCAGGTCGTCGGCGCGTGAAAACTCGACTCTGGCCAGTTCGAGGTCGGCCTCGTCGGCTTCGACGGTCTTCTTGGCCGCCGCAAGATTCTGCTCGGCCGCGCCAAGCTGGCGTCTCTGCACTTCGAGCGCGGCTTCCCCGATCCTGACCTGCTGGCGGTAGTCGGAATCATCGAGGCGCGAAATCAGGGTCCCGGCCTTAACCCATTGGCCTTCGTTAAACGGCAATTCCACGATGCGCGACTGAACGGTTTTGAAACCGAGCACACTTTGATGAGCCTCGATATTGCCGGACACCAGGATGCTGGGGGTCTGCTCTGACGCCTTCAGCCACTGCACCAGCTCCCCGCGATACCACCATGCACCGGCGCAACCGCTGAGCAGAAGGACGGTG
>JASHRR010001131.1 GCA_030037185.1 Xanthobacteraceae bacterium
GCGCGCGATTCCGTCGGTGCCGCCGCGTTTGGATCCCCATGTGACGAGCACGCGCATGTCCTCCTTGCGTTGGACGCCCGTGCGCCATACTCACCAACCACGTGACGTATCGACCTGCTGCCTCCGTCCGCGGCGCCAGTGCACACACAATGCGCGTACAACCTGTCGGCGCTTTGATCTGTCGCAAAGCGTCTCGCCTGCGGGCGAACACTCGTCGCGGCACTGTTCGCGGGTTGACCAGGATCAAGTGCGGCACTCGCGACACCGAGTAGGAATTTCCGTATTGGTAATCACCGACGATTTCGCCTTGCTAGGAAGGGCAGCCAGTGGCCGTGTCTGCTGCCCGCCCGGCGCGGAAACTATCAAGGACATAAGCTCCCTAATTTTGTCGAGTGGCCGAGACTTTCCGCTGCCGAAGGTGGGCCGACCGTGCCGGGCGGATAATGATCACGGGTGAAGATGACACGAAGCCGTCATGGGCGTGGTGACTAGACGAGTCTCGGGGCAAGGTCGATTCCGGACGTTCAGGCTTAATGACCCGAACGTCTCATATTAGACCCGGCTGGCACGCACTTGGGCACTCCCTCTTTGCCTTTCACATTCTTTGAGAGGCCTATCAGCCGATCCAGCGAATCTCAGGAGCTTTGCGCGGTGTGGCGGAGGGCGCGGTTTTGGGGTGCCCGACAATGATTGGCGCGACCGGCACCCACGCGTCAGGAAGCCCGAGCGCCTTCTTCCCCTTGGAGGTGTGGAGAAAGCTTCGTGCGAAACCAATCCAGCAACAGTCAGCCTGATATATGCCGGAGAACCCGCGTGTGTGTCCCTAAGGGAATCTGAAGATGGCGTGGGTGGGCATGCGCTTTCGGGTGCCTCTCCGAGCCGCGGCGCCAGCCAAAATACTCGTATTGGTCTGAGCACAAAACCGGCCGAACACGACCGCGAAATAAGGACCGCCGCAACCCGCATCAAATTCCGCCCTGGTCTCGGACCTCCCCAAGCCAAGATGCTCCCCCGCGATCCGCCTATTCCTGCAAGGAAGTGGCAACTGCACTTCTGAGTGCAACCTCTCGCGGATCGCTGGTTTTTCATCCTCATGCGATTCGGAACATAAGCATAGCCGATGCCCTTTTCGGGATCAGCGAAGCCAAGAGAACCGCCTGCTCCCGGCGATCCAAACGCCGCCCGACTGCCGAACGGCCATACCGCACTCGGCTTCCTAAAGCCCAGGGAAAACTGAACTTCGCCCTTGAGGCATTCGTCACGAAAACCATATTTCGATGCAATCGCTGGTGCCTGCAGGGCTTCTAGCGTTTCTGCGCGCAACTCAAGTTCATGTCCTCCGGTCGCAAACACACTGTAGGCATGAGCGATCGCGCGCGCAGTGCCGACACCGCCTCCCGAGGGCACTTCAAGCTCGCGCGCGTAAATGCGTTCGTCGTCATTTGCTATCCCGGTTCCCAGCATTGCCCGGCGAAGATTGCAGAGTGGATTGAACGATGCCAAAGTTAGGATGAGCGGCATATCTATTAGCATCGACCAACGGTTTGCCCACTCAAGCGTCGCCAGCTTTGAGTTCGGGATCGATTTCGGCAAGCGAATATAGACATCGAGTCCGAGCGGTGAGGCGATTTCATCCTGAAAGACTTGCCCCACGGTGCGGTGCTGCGGATCGAGCTGGCGCAAAAGCTCGCCCTGGTAATAGCCGAGGGTGATGGCGTGATAGGCCTGCCGTTCTCCAGGCTCCCAAGCTGGTTTCTGCCGCGCTAAAACGGTCGCAAGTTTATCGAGATCGCCAACCAGATTTCGATCGGCTGCCTGGGGTAGGGCAAACAGGCCCGCCTGGTGCGCCAGCAGGTGGCGGACCGTGATTTTGTCTTTGCCCTGTCGGGCGAACTCCGGCCAGTAGGTGCAGACCCGTTCCTCGTAGTCGAGCCAGCCGCGGGAGTGAGCGATGGCCATCACCATCGCCGCCAAGCCCTTGGTCGCCGAGTACACCAGCACCATGGTGTCCTCTTCCCAAGGCGCACAAGTTGCAGCGTTACGGACGCCGCCCCAAAGGTCGACAACCTTTTCACCCTGATGATACACGCAGCACGCGGCTCCGAGCTCATTTCGGCGGGAGAAATTTTCAAGGAATGCGTTTCGCACGGGCTCGAATCTCTTGCTAACGTACCCGTGAATTTCATGCGCGGCGGTTGCCATAACGACCTTCCCAGCCATTGGCACCGGACCGCTTCCTAATTGCTCAGACGAATTGGCGTTACCTTGCGCTGGATCAACAAAGCCCAAGACTATGGCTGTGGCTTAAGTTCAAAGGCGTGCCCGAACGCTGAAGCGAACGCTCCGTGTAGGAGGGCATGGAATAAGCTGCAGGGGGGGACTCCCGCTTGTACTCCGGCATGATATGAGCACCGGATAGTCGAGCGGCGACGATCGCAATTGGGTCCACCTCTACCGTGTGTCAGCAGCGGCTGACCGCAACGGTGAATGAGGGACACCGGTCATTCGCGGAGAAAGGCGGCGCTCCGGCCCATGGTACGCAAGGCGATTCGTCGGACCTATCGGTGCATGGTTTGCGAAGAAGCCCTGACCGTTGAACTAGGTCCTGCGCTGTCCAGCCCAGCGCCTCCGCTCGCTCTCCCCATTGGACAATAAATAGTCGTCCGTCGTCGACGGCTCGTTGCCAATCTGCAACGCTAACCAGATCAGAGCATTGACGTTCAATAGCCGAGAAGGCTGATGTGATAATGAGGGGCGATAACGATGTCTTTGACACTCTGCATTGCTGACAATGTTGACGTTTTCTCGTCTAGAGGTTGTAGGATCGTCCGAGCGTGTTTTGACATTGTCAACATTGTCATCTGTCTGGCGTAGATCGAATCCTGTTTTGTCACGATAATACCTGCGTGAGTCGCAGCGAGACTGTGCGACCACGCGTGAGGGGCAAGATGACTTGGTAGGTTCGCCGACGACTTCGTGATGACCTTTGAGACCTACTACGACGCGGCGATGCGGTCGGCTATGGACCGGAAACCGGGCGCTCACCGCATCGTCGCGGCAGCCCATCCCTTCCGGGTCGGATGCACCACGCACTGCGGCTGTGGTCCCGACGCTCGGTTTTGATTGGGGGAGGCCGAGCGCCGGGACCGACGCGCGGGAGGGTAATGGGGCGACGCGTGGCCGGACGCTATATTTGAAAACCACCTCTCGGACTTTGACAATTGGTCCGCCCGCGCACTTTCGGCACAGCCCGAAATACACCGCACGGCCGATGGCGGGTCCCTCCGTTTTTGATACCGAAGGTGGCACCCCAATGCCCGCAAAGGCGTTGGTCGCGTCGAACAGTGCCTTCTTGTCCTAGCGCACGTGCCCGCCGGCGTGCATCCCGACGGCTCTCTTGCCGAATTGGATTTAGCCACCGCAAGACTGGCTGTGAACGCCGGAGGAGCTGATGCGGAAGCGGGTCGGTTGGGCGCGATCCGGTGCT
Organism: Xanthobacteraceae bacterium; assembly: GCA_030037185.1. The sequence continues at coordinate 3,488 of JASHRR010001131.1, forward strand.
CAAGAACACAATACCCGCCATTTGCCTCTGGAATTGCGCGAAGCCGCGTTCGAGCGGCGATTCAAATCCTCGACAAGCTTCAAGGTCATCCCGTTGTCGGTGTCCTATTAATGGACTCTTGGTAACCGCGCAAGGCTGGTTTCCCAATGGGTTAAATGATGTAGGATAGGCGCATCATTGCTGTGGTCTTGTCATGAACCAGATCGAACGGGTTGTTGTTGACGAAGGCGTCGGTCCGGATTCCGAACTCGTGGCGCAGGCCCGCGACCGCCTGGGCGAGCGGCAGGTTGCTTTCGTATTCCTTGCAAGCGCGCATCCGGGCATTTCTGACATAGAGATTCTCGATAAATTGCTGGATGCGCGGTCGGTGCTGCTGACGCAAGATCGGGTGCTTCACAACCTCGCCATCGGCCGAGGCTTCCGGTCAATAATAAACAGCCCGGAATCGGGCCTGACTGACCGCCGACTGGCACATGTAGCCGCGCCTGACAAACATTTTCCCCTCGCCCGCGGTCCCCTACGCGACAATTATACTCAGCGGGCGGACCCGGAAGCGCAAGCGATAACTGGATACGTGTCCGGTCTTCTGTCCACACATCAACAAAAACAGTTTCGCACCAAGCGTCGCAGGATTCGCGCTCACTTCGGTTCTGCCGAGAATATCGTGGCTGCAGCGCTCACGATCGGGCAGCGTCGCACCGCGCAAGGCATTATCGGCGGCTACATGCTGAAAGTGGATGCACGCCATGGTGTGAAGACTCTGTTCCCCGCCAGCGAAAGCTATTTCCTAGATCGCGATTGCAACGAGCCGTTGCACGCAACTTGCTGGGCGCTGGCACATCTCTTTCAGCTTCAGCTACAAGACTATCCGCTCACCCTTTACCATATGGAAGGCGCCGCGCTGGCGCGGTGTGCCGCCCTGATCTCTGACCGGGGTGCGGCCGTCAGTTCTGTCGAACGAATGGCCGCTCGCCTCCTCGCGGTAGTTTTCCGACCTAACGCCACGAACTGCACGAAAGGTCGCTTCTTCGATCGGGTCGGTGACAAACTGGGACAACTGGGAAAGTTCGCCAGCAATGAATTGGTGCCTTTTGACCTGCAAGCTATGGCCGAAGCTCTATCCCTGACAACGTGGCCCGGAGGGGGTGACTTGAATCACGCTCGGACCAGGCCTCGCTCCGACGGTCGGTAAGCCCTGTCCCTGTCGGAAACTCAAACTCGAACATACCGGTGATGCAGCCCCCCAGACTGACAGGGGAAGCACGCGGCCTGTTCTGCACACGTCACGCCAGATCGGCGCGTCCCCGTGCAGCGACAGGTGCGTTCTGACCTCGTCGTAGTATGTTTGGTACGATGCGAGAACGTGGCGAAGATGGCGCTCGCCAACAACGACGACGTGATCAAGGCAGTTCCCGTCGGATCGAGCCGTTCAGCCTCTCCGCGTATCCGTTCTGCCAAGGCGACTGTGCCGAGACCGGTTGGTCGCGAATGCCAATGGCCCGGATGCGCCGGATGAAGGCGGCGCCATACGCGCCGTCGCGGTCGCGGATCAAGTAGTGGAGGCTCGTCCCAGCCGCAGGCCTCGGTCAGCTGACGGGCAAGCCATTCCGCATTGGGATGGGCTGTCGCGTCCCGCCATGACGCTGCGGGCGGAAGTCGATGAAGTGCGTCTTGTCCGGGTGCAGCGCAAGGCGGAACCGTTCGAGCCGTTTCCCCAACACATCGATAGCCCGCTTGGCGTCTTGGTAGGTCTCAAAGGTCATCACGAAGTCATCAGGGAATCGGTCGCCGTCCCCTTCAGGCGTGGTTTGACTTCGCCCTCGAACCATACGTCCGCCAGGCTCGGAACCCAGCGCGATGCCATCTGATGATGGTCTCCGGCCTGAGGATTTTCACCGCGTCCAACACCTCGG
>JASHRR010001132.1 GCA_030037185.1 Xanthobacteraceae bacterium
CGTCACGGGACGGGCCTCCCATGCAGGCGGCGCCCCGGAGCGCGGCCGCAATGCGCTCTATGAGCTTGCTCACCAGATTTTGCAGACCCGCGACTTGTCGAATCCGGAGATCGGCCTCAAGATGAACTGGACGATCGCCAACGCCGGCACCGTTCGCAACGCGATCCCGGCCAGTGCCTCCGCCACCGCCGATGTGCGGGTGCTGCGGGTCGCCGATTATGACGGTATCGAGCAGAAGGTGCGCGAGCGCATCAGGAAGCAGCTCATCCCGGACACCACCGTCGACATGACGTTCGAGCGCCGCCGTCCGCCGCTGGAAGCGACGCCGGCTTCGCGCGCACTCGCCAAGCATGCACAGGACATCTATGCGGAGATCGGCAACCGGCTCATCGTCGGCGACGTCGCGGAGGGCGGCGGCACTGATGCGGCGTTCGCGGCCCTGCGAACCAAAGCGGCGGTGATCGAGCGATTTGGACTGCGCGGATTCGGAGCCCATTCCAACGACGCCGAATACGTCGAGATCGATTCGATCGAGCCGCGGCTTTACCTGCTCGCCCGGATGATCGTGGATGTGGCGCAGGGGAAGACGAATTGAGGTTGCAGCACGCTCGTCCGCCACCATCTCGCTGGGACGCCCTGCGTCCCGCTTGACGGCCCGCCCGTTTCGTCGGCAAGCTAGCGCAAACAAACAAATGAATTCGCCTTCTCCCACCGTTCGGAGCCTCTCATGCACATCAAATCGCTGCTCATCCTGGCGACAGCCGCACCTCTTTTTGCCGTCACCTCTGCCCAAAGCCAAATCGTCCAGCCCACTCCCGGCGCACCTGGCGACTATCTATTGCCCGACGGCAGCGCCAAGAAGCTGGTGCAAGACAATTGCACCATCTGCCACAATCTGCGCAACGTCGTGAATTCGAACAAATCGGCCGAGGATTGGGACAATACCGTCAATATGATGATGGCCGCCGGCGCGCCGATCACGCGCGAGCAGGGCAACCAGATCAGGGACTATCTGATCGCGAGTTTTCCGGAAAAGCCGCGGCCCATGCCGGCCGCGATCAACGGTCAGGTGCAGGTCAAGTTCCACGAGTGGTCGCTGCCGACGCCGGGCGAGCGCCCACACGATCCGCTGGCGATGCCGGACGGCTCGCTGTGGTGGTCGGGACAGTTTGCCAACCGGCTTGGCCGCCTCGATCCCAAGACCGGCGAAATGAAAGAATATCCGATTCCGATCAACGGTGGCCCCCACGGGTTGATCAACGACAAGGACGGCAACATCTGGTACGCCGGCAACTGGGGCGGCCACATCGGCGAGCTCAACGTCAAAACCGGCGAGTACAAGTTCTTCCCGATGCCCGATCCGAAGGCGCGTGATCCGCACACGCCGCTGTTCGACAAAAACGGCATCTTGTGGTTCAGCGTGCAGAACGGCGGATTCATGGGGCGGCTCGACCCCAAGACCGGTGACATCAAGCTGTTTACGCCCAACGGCCCGGCCGGACAGCAGCCCTATTCGCTGCGTTTCCTGTCGGATGGCCGGCAACCGTGGTTCAGCTATTGGGGCTCCAATAAGATCGCCACCATCGATCCGGACAAACTGGAGCTGAAGGAGTATATTCTGCCCGATCCGCGCACCCGCATCCGCCGCATGGGGGTGACGTCCGACGACATGATCTGGTACGGCAACTGGGCCACCGGCAAGCTCGGTCGGTTCGATCCCAAGACCGGCGCCGTCACCGAGTGGGAGGGCCCGAGCGGCCCGCAGTCGCAGCCCTACGGAATGACCGTGATCAACGACAAGATCTGGTACGTGGAATCGAACACGCGCCCGAACAATCTGGTGCGGTTCGACCCCAAGACGGAAAGATTCCAGACGTGGCCGATCCCGAGCGGGGGCGGCATCGTGCGTCACATGATGCCGACGCGCGATGGCAATATCGCGATGGCGATGAGCGGCCTCAACATGGTGGGCATCGTGGAGATTCTGCCGACCTCGTCAAATTGACGTGGAGCGATTGCGCTGACAGCAGGTGGGGAGGCTTCGCTTTGCCCACCCCGACTGACGTCCAGCACGACGGCGGCGGCGAGTGATGCCGCCGCCGCGTTGCTGCGTTCTCAGCGCGCGGATGGCGCCGCGCCGTTTTGCGAAAGCCCGAGCGTGCGTCCCCGGAACCCGCCGGCATCCACATATCGCACATTGCCGACGGCCTGCACATCGAGCACGGTGCGCAAGCCGTTGTCGGCCGGCGCCGAGACGATCGAGAACTCCTTGACCTGCGGCATGCCGCCGCCTGGCATCGCCTCGGTGATCACCCGGCCGGTGAGCGTGCCCCTGTCCTTGAATTCAACACCCATGATGGCCATCGCTGTGCGGCCTACATCGGCGTTGCTGACCGGGGCCGTATCGACGAAGCCCGATTTGAAGTCGGGACCGGCGAGCGCCATAAAGTTCCAGGTATCGGCGCGGCTCAGATTGCCGTGCATGCCCTGGCCTTGCTGAAGGCCGGTGTCGGCGATTTCTACCGGGCACCGCACAGGCTCGCCGCAAACGCTGTCGAAGCTGCGGAAATTGACCACGATGGCGGGCCTCGGTGTCACTGCGGCACCGTCGAGGTTGATATCGGCGAGCGACAGCGTGCCAGGAAAACTGCCGAGCCCGTCGTCGACAAACAGGCCGCTCACATAGTCCTGCGCGAGCAGCGCTTTGATGATCCTGCCGGCCAGCTCCTTGTCGCCATCCGGAATATAGATCAGGTCCGACCCGCCGTTGGTCGCGATCACCACCCGCGGGTGATCCCTGTCGCCGCCGATCATCGCGTTTCCGTGCTGCGGATGGACGCCTTCGCCAACCGTCGCGAAATTGCTCTCATGGTCGATCAGCGGCAGCTCGAGCGCTTGGGCGAGATCGATGGCGAGAAAGCCGACCGGCAACAGACCAGCCGGCGTATCGCTGTAGCGCAGCTTGGTCGTGGAGCTCGTAGCGCTCGCCTTGGAGATGGTCGAAAAGCCATGGTCGGCCGCGACGATGATGTCGGTATCCGGG
>JASHRR010001133.1 GCA_030037185.1 Xanthobacteraceae bacterium
CCGGAAGGTGCTCTACGCCACTCCTGCTTCATAACCGACCACCGCCGAGGACGAGCCCGCCGTGAAGTCCCACCTGTTACCAGCTTATGCGCGAGTCGACCTGGCCTTCGAGCGAGGCGAGGGGACGTGGCTGTTCGCGACCGACGGCGAACGCTACCTCGATTTCACGGCTGGCGTCGCGGTCAACGGGCTAGGCCACGCTCATCCCCACCTTGTCGCAGCGCTGCACGCCCAGGCCCAAAAAGTCTGGCATGTGTCGAATCTGTTTCGAATTCCCGAAGCCGAGCGCCTGGCCGAACGGCTCTGCGCCGAGACGTTCGGGGATCTGGTTTTCTTCTGCAATTCCGGCGCTGAGGCCATGGAGTGCTGCATCAAGCTGGCGCGCCGATACCAATATGCGTGCGGGCGGCCGGAGCGGCGCCGCTTCGTCACGTTTGAGGGCGCGTTCCATGGGCGCACCCTGGCGACGCTCGCGGCCGGCGGGCAGCAAAAATATCTGGAAGGCTTCGGTCCGGTTGTCGAAGGCTTCGATCAAGTGCCATTCGCCGACCTCGACGCCGTTAAGAAGGCGATCGAACCACAGACGGCCGCGATCCTGATCGAACCAATTCAGGGCGAAGGCGGCGTACGCGTGGCGCCGAGGCCGTTTCTGCGGGGGTTGCGTGAGTTGTGCGACCACCATGGCCTGCTCCTGGTCTTTGACGAAGTCCAGACCGGCGTCGGGCGAACCGGCAGCTTCTTCGCCTACCAACGCTACGGCGTGACCCCTGACGTCATGGGCATCGCCAAATCGATCGGCGGCGGATTCCCGCTGGGGGCGTGCCTTGCCACCGCCGAGGCCGGCAAAGGGATGACGGCCGGCACCCACGGCTCCACCTTCGGCGGCAACCCGCTGGCAATGGCGGCCGGCAACGCGGTGCTCGACATCGTGTTGGCCCCCGGGTTTCTCGACAAGGTCTGCCGCAGCGCGATCCTGTTCCGCCAACGGCTCGCAGAAATCAAGGACCGGCACCCCGGGGTCGTCGCCGAGGTGCGCGGTGAGGGTTTGCTGCTGGGCCTCGTCGCCGCGTGCCCGAACGGCGAGTTGGTCGAAGCGATGCGTGCGGAGAAACTGCTGGCCGTCGCCGCCGGCGACAACGTCGTGCGATTGCTGCCGCCGCTGATCATCGATGAGGCGGATATTGGGGACGCCCTGGACCGGATCGATCGTGCCGCCGGGCGAATCGAGCGCGCTAAGCTGCAAAAGAAGCAGGACGGCAAGGAGGCCGCCAAGGTGCAGTCGTGAGCTTCAAGCCCCGCCATTTTCTCGATTTGATCGATATTGCGCCGAGCGATCTTCGCGCCATCGTCGAGGACAGCCGCGCCATGAAGCAGCGCGGGCGCGGCCAAGCCGACCGGGCGATCGCCGGTAAGGTGCTGGCGATGATCTTTGATAAACCATCGACCCGGACGCGGGTCTCTTTCGACGTGGCGATGCGCCAGCTCGGCGGCCAGACCACCGTGCTGACCGGCCAGGACATGCAGCTCGGTCGCGGAGAGAGCGTTGCCGATACGGCGCGCGTGTTGTCGCGATACGTCGATGCCATCATGATCCGCACGCTCGATCACGACATGCTGATCGAGCTCGCGCGCCACGCGACTGTTCCGGTGATCAACGGGCTGACGCGGCGCTCCCACCCGTGTCAGATCATGGCCGACGTGATGACCTTCGAGGAACATCGTGGCTCGATCCGTGGGCGCAAGGTGGCGTGGACCGGAGACGCCAACAATGTGCTCGCATCCTGGATGCATGCGGCACGTCAGTTTGAGTTCGAGCTCGCGATCGCGACACCGGCGGAACTCGCTCCCACGCAGCCGGTGCTCGATTGGATCAGATCATCAGGTGCCGACATTCGCATTTGGCAGGATGCCGAACGCGCCGTCGCCGGTGCGGATTGCGTGGTGACCGACACCTGGGTGTCGATGGGAGACGGCGATGGGGAGCGCCGGCACAACCTGCTCAAGCCTTACCAGGTCAACGCCCGGCTGATGAGGAATGCGAAGCCGGAGGCCATATTCCTGCATTGCCTTCCGGCCCATCGCGGCGACGAAGTCACCGAGGATGTCATCGACGGGCCGCAATCGGTAGTCTTTGACGAGGCCGAAAATCGCTTGCATGCCCAGAAAGGCATCTTGGTTTGGTGCCTCGACACGGGTCGGCCGTGATGCCGTCGGAGGTCACTTCGCGTGCGCCCGCCGACCACGCAGCCGACGACACCATTCTGCCGTTTGAAGTCGCCGCTCTCGATCTGCGCGGCCGGGTGGTCACCCTTGGGCCCGCGCTCGACGACATCCTCAGCGGCCACGGCTACCCGGCACCAATATCCAAGCTGCTTGGCGAAGCGATTGTGCTAACGGTGCTGCTTGGCTCATCCCTTAAGTTCGACGGTCGTTTCATCCTGCAGACCAAGACCGATGGCCCGGTGCGCATGATCGTGGTCGATTATCGCCCCGGCGCGGTGCGGGCCTGTGCGCAGTTCGATCAGGCAGGTGTGGCAGGCCTGGGTGAAAAAACGACGCGCATGGCAGCAGGCGATCTGTTGGGGCGCGGCCATCTTGCCATGACGATCGATCAGGGGCCGGACATGAGCCGCTACCAGGGTCTCGTCGCCCTTGCCGGAGGTAGCCTCGAGGAGGCGGCCCATGAATATTTCCGGCGTTCCGAGCAGATTCCCACAAGGGTGCGACTTGCCGTGGCCGAGGAGTTGCGGGCGAGCGCAGGCGGCCCCAGTCACCGCTGGCGCGCTGGCGGTATGCTGTTGCAGTTCCTGCCCAAGAAGGCAGAGCGCATGCGCGGGCCCGATCTTGAACCCGGAGACGCCCCGCAGGGCACGGCGGCCCACGTGATGCCGGCCGATGACGCCTGGATCGAAGGTCAGAGCCTCATCGCCACCGTCGAAGACATCGAGCTGATCGATCCTGACCTATCGAGCGAGCGGCTGCTCTATCGACTTTTCCATGAGCATGGGGTCCGCGTATTCAACGCTTCGAGGGTCGAAGCGAAGTGCTCGTGCTCGCGCGAAGGCGTCGCCAATATGCTGAAGAGCTTTTCCAGGGACGACCGCCATCACATGATCCAGGACGGCGTCATCGCGGTCACCTGCGAGTTCTGCAGCAGCAAATACATCTTTGCACCTGCCGAGGTGGAGCTCGCGGAAGGGTGAGATCCTTCCCCCGCTTGGGCGACCAGCAGGTTCGGGGCGCTTGGCTCTTCAGCGCTGACGCTGTCGGCACGATCGCCGGGGGCGGGCTGCGGCCGCGCCCCCCCGTGTCGTTCGGTCGCGGGCGAACCAAACCGTGGCGGGATTAATTGGCGCCTTGCGTGCGGCGACGGGGATCGGGCG
>JASHRR010001134.1 GCA_030037185.1 Xanthobacteraceae bacterium
CGCAGAGTTCGCTTGGCGATACTTAACGTGGATTGAATCGACATAGAGGGAATCGACCTGGAGGGAATCGATTTGGCCGCTGCCCGCCCCGGGAGCCGTCACACGATTGTCACGAGTATAGGGTGGCGGCGCGAGGGTCAAGACCATCAGGCAGACCCGGCGCGGGTGCCAAAAAACTCCTTGACCCGGCCAAAAAAGCCGGCCGATTCCGGGTGGGTCTCGCTCGATGATAACTTTTGGAATTCAAAAAGAAGCTCTCGCTGCCGCTTGGTGAGGTTCTGCGGCGTCTCAACGACGACCTGCACATACATGTCCCCAAGCTGCTTGGAGCGCAGCACCGGCATGCCCTTGGCCTGCAGGCGGAACCGTCGTCCTGACTGGGTACCTTCCGGAATTTTTACCCGCGTCTTGCCGCCATCGATCGTCGGCACCTCGAACTCGCCGCCGAGCGCCGCCGTGGTCATCGAAATCGGTGCGCGGCAGTGCAAATCGGCGCCATCGCGTTGAAAGAATGGATGGGCCCCGATCGAAAGAAAGATATAGAGATCTCCCGCCGACCCGCCGCGAACACCGGCCTCGCCCTCGCCCGACAGGCGAATGCGGGTGCCGTCCTCGACCCCCGGCGGAATATTGACCGAGAGCGCGCGCTCCCGCGTGGTCCGGCCGAGGCCGCCACATGTCCCGCAGGGGTTGTCGATCACCTGTCCGCGGCCGTGGCAGCTCGAACAAGTCCGCTCCAGCGTGAAGAAGCCCTGGGCATGCCGAACCTTGCCGAGGCCCCCACAGGTCGCACAGACCCTCGGTTTGGTGCCGGCCTCGGCGCCGCTTCCCATGCATGTCTCACAGGTGACGGAGGTGGGTATGCGGATCTGGGCGCTCTTGCCGCTGAAGGCCTCCTCGAGTGTCAGCTCCATATTGAAGCGCAGATCGGCGCCGCGCTCGCGGCCGGAGCCGCGGCCGCGTCGACCGGCGCCCATGCCAAAAAAGTCATCGAAAATATCCGCGAAAGACGACGCGAATTCGGCCCCGAAGCCGGGCCCGCCGGCCTGCTCGAACGCGGCGTGACCGAAACGGTCGTAGGCGGCGCGCTTGTCGCCGTCTTTCAGCACTTCGTAGGCTTCGTTGATTTCCTTGAAACGATGCTCTGCCTCGCGGTCCCCCGAATTGCGATCGGGGTGATACTTCATGGCGAGCTTGCGATAGGCGGCCTTGAGATCGCTGTCGTCGGCGCCGCGCGCAACGCCAAGGACCTCGTAATAGTCGCGCTTGGCCATATCACGTCACCACGGCACCATGCACACCGCCATCCCCCACCTGATCCCCCTCGGCGAGGTCCGGGAGAAACAGGTGGGGGATGCGCAGCGCAACCGGGCGTTCCGGAAGTTGGGGCGGTAAAGACATATTTTCAAACGCAGCGCATCGTGATAGCCCCCACACTTCTGGCGCGCGAGGAGCCGCCGATTTCCTCGAGCAAACCTAGGCCGATTTCTTATTCTTCTTGTCGTCGTCCACTTCAGTAAATTCCGCGTCGACGACGTCGTCCTTCTTGGACGGTCCGCCGGCTTCCGTCCCCGTCGGGCCGTCTGCCTGCTTGTACATAGCCTCGCCGAGCTTCATCGACACCTGAGCAAGCGCATTCATCTTCGCGGTGATGACGTCGGCATTATCACCCTTGAGCGCTTCCTTGAGATCCGCCAACGCGGTCTCGATTGCCCGCCGCTCGCCCTCACTGACCTTCGTGCCGTGCTCGGCAAGCGCCTTCTCGGTCGAATGGACGAGGGCGTCGGCGTGATTCTTGGCTTCGACCGCGGCTTTGCGCTTCTTGTCTTCCTCGGCATGCGCCTCCGCGTCCTTGACCATCTTCTGGATCTCGGACTCCGACAGTCCGCCGGAAGCCTGGATCCGGATCTGCTGCTCCTTGCCGGTCGCCTTGTCCTTGGCCTGAACATTGACGATGCCGTTAGCGTCAATGTCGAATGACACCTCGATCTGCGGCACTCCGCGCGGCGCCGGCGGGATGCCGACAAGGTCGAACTGTCCGAGCAGCTTGTTGTCCGCCGCCATCTCGCGCTCGCCTTGGAACACCCTGATCGTCACGGCGTTCTGGTTGTCCTCGGCGGTCGAGAACACCTGGCTCTTCTTTGTCGGGATCGTGGTGTTGCGATCGATGATGCGGGTGAACACCCCGCCGAGCGTCTCGATGCCGAGCGACAGCGGAGTTACATCGAGCAGCAGAACATCCTTGACGTCGCCCTGCAGCACGCCCGCCTGGATCGCCGCGCCCACCGCCACCACTTCATCGGGATTGACGCCTTTGTGGGGCTCCTTGCCGAAGAACTGCTTGACGACTTCCTGGACCTTCGGCATGCGCGTCTGGCCGCCGACCAGCACAACTTCGTTGATTTCCCCGGCCGTCAGGCCGGCGTCCTTTAGAGCAAGCCGGCACGGCTCCACGGTCTTCTGGATGAGATCATCGACCAGCGCCTCGAACTTGGAGCGCGTGAGCTTGAGCGTGAGATGCTTCGGCCCGGTCTGATCGGCGGTGATGTAGGGCAAATTGATTTCGGTCTGGGTGGTCGAGGACAGCTCGACCTTGGCAGCCTCAGCCGCCTCCTTGAGCCGCTGCAGCGCAAGCTTGTCGCGGCGCAGATCGATACCCTGCTCCTTTTGAAATTCGTCGGCCAGATAGTTGACCAGCCGCATGTCGAAATCTTCGCCGCCCAGGAAGGTGTCGCCGTTCGTCGACTTCACCTCGAACACACCGTCGCCGATCTCGAGGATCGAAATGTCGAAGGTTCCGCCGCCGAGGTCATACACCGCGATGGTGCCGCTCTTCTGCTTGTCCAACCCATAGGCGAGCGCGGCCGCGGTCGGCTCGTTGATGATGCGCAGCACTTCGAGACCGGCAATCTTGCCGGCGTCCTTGGTGGCTTGGCGTTGGGCGTCGTTGAAGTAGGCGGGGACCGTAATGACGGCCTGCGTCACTTTCTGGCCGAGATTGGCCTCCGCGGTCTCCTTCATCTTCTGCAGGACGAAAGCGGAGATCTGCGATGGCGAATAGGTCTTGCCGTCCGCCTCGACCCAGGCATCGCCGTTGCTGGCGCGCATGATCTTATAAGGGACGAGCTTCTTGTCCTTTTCGACCATCGGATCATCGTAGCGACGTCCGATCAACCGCTTGACAGCAAAGAACGTGCGCTCCGGATTGGTGACCGCCTGGCGCTTCGCGGGCTGCCCGACGAGACGTTCTCCGTCGTCCGTAAACGCCACGATCGAAGGCGTCGTGTTGCGGCCTTCCGAATTCTCGATGACCTTGGCGGCCTTGCCTTCCATCACGGCGACGCAGGAATTGGTCGTGCCGAGGTCGATGCCAATGACCTTTCCCATCTTAGATTTATCCCCTTGTTTAGCAGGTCGGCCGGGCCCACACGGCACCCGGACGAAGCAGGTCTCATATTGCCCTGGACCGCCCCAAGTCCGACCCCTCAATCCCCGCCGGCCACCGGCGGGGGTCCAGAGCGTCATATAGGAGGCCGCCATCGGACCGCAAGTCAGGATGGCCGGAAGCCCCAGCATTAACAAGCGAAAAACCTGCCTCGCAGACAACGCGGAGGCGCTCGCGCGCCGCCCGGGCTCGATGGTGCGCGCGGGGCGGCCGGCGCCGCGCCGACCATTGCGGCGCTTCGCTTTCACGGGGTTTGCCCGATGAGCGGCCTATGACCTCCGGTCGCGGCCGATGAATCGGCCAAGACGGCATGCCGCGAATGGACTATAACATCGCCAAGTGTCTCGGAGGAACCGGCTCATGATGCTGCGATTCATCGCGTTTTTGCTGTTGTTCACCGCCGCCCTCGGGCAGCTGCCGGCATCCGCTGCAGAGCCGATATTTCCCCCCGGCTCGCACATCGGGTTTGTGCCGCCGGAGGGCTTTGTGGCAAGCAAACGATTCCCGGGATTCGAGAATCCCGACGCCCGGTCGTCGATCGTTATCGCGACGCTTCCGCCACAGGCCTACGCCAATCTCGAGGCATCACTAACCACTGAGGCCCTCAAGAAACAGGGCGTCATCGAAGACAAGCGGGAAACGCTGACACTCGCCAACGGCACGGCGTTGTTCGTGGCGGGATACGAGCAGGAGAACAGCCAGAAAGTCCGCAAATGGATGCTCCTTGGGCAACTTCCGGAGGGCGTGGCGCTGGTCGCCGTGGTGGTGCCGGAGGATTCCGTGAAGACCTATACGGACGACGTCGTTCGGGCCTCGCTCTCGACGCTGGTGGTGCGGGCGGTGGTGCCGTTAGAGGAGCAGATCACCCTGGTGCCATTCAAGCTGACCGATCTATCGGGTCTGCGGCCCGTCCGCGTGCTCGGCAATGCTGGAGTCGTGCTGACCGCAGGCGCCAGCGATACCCCGGCAGCCGGCAGCCAGCCGGTGTTCGCGGTCACGATCGGTCAGGGCGGGCCCGAGCAGGCGGGCGATCGTGCCGGTTTTGCGCAAAGGCTTTTCCGTGACGGGCTCGCCGATGTGAAGGACGTGCGCATCATCAGCGGCGATATGTTGAGGCTTGGCGGGGGCAATTTCCCCACCTACGAGCTGCAGGCAGAAGCTAAAGAGGTCTTCACGGATGCCCCCGTGAAGCTCGTTCAATGGGTGCGGTTCGGCCCGGGTACGCACATTCGGATGGTCGGCATTGCGCGCGCCGACCAGTGGTCCACGGCGTTTCCGCATTTCCGCGCCGTGCGCGACGGAATTGCACCGCGCGAGTAAGTATCCCGCGGCAGAGCCGAGGGCTTCAGGCGGCCGCTCAAGCCGCCCTGCTCCCGGCTCTGGAGCCGCCAAAGCGGCTCGCCCGGTGCTTTGGCGGCCCCCCGGCGATAGCCCGTGCCACCCGCCGCCATTGTCAGAGTTCTACTGGTGCGCGTTGCCGGTTGAACTTTCCGAGGTCGCCGGCTTCGGGCTTTCCTTGGCAACCCCCACCATGGCGGGCCGCAGCACGCGCTCCCCGATCATGTAGCCCGGCTGGATCACCTGAGCCACCGAGCCGGCCGCGATGCTGTCGTCGGATACCTCGAAGATGGCCTGGTGGAAATTCGGATCGAACTTGGCGCCCTTGGGATCGAACCTCTTGACGCCGTAGCGCTCCAGAACTTTGAGAAGATCCCGCTCGATCAGCTCAACTCCCTCGCGCAGGCTCTTGGCGGGGCCCTCGGCGAGAGCGGCCGATCCGCCGGCTGCTTCCAACGCCCGGTGCAAGTTGTCGGCGACCCCGACGACATCTCGCGCGAGGCTCGAGACCCCATAGGCACGGGCGTCGGC
>JASHRR010001135.1 GCA_030037185.1 Xanthobacteraceae bacterium
GTCGATGGCAGGATACCTTGATGCTGCCTTGCGGGCTCGCGCCGTCTTTGCTATTGCCAAGCCTGCATAAACCCGTGTGCCCGCACGGCCGAACCCCAGCCTTCCGTGTGCAGCGCGGAGGCGCCCGACTTCGAAAACTTATGACATTCGCGCAGCGGGCCGCGAGCCGGCTTGCGCGTTCGGCGCACGCCCGGCAAATGACGGTGGCAGCGCTCTCGCCGGGTCCTAATCCGGCAGAACCGGAAGATCGACATAGGGTTTTGATCTTCCTCGACACGAACGTTATCGCGGAGACGTTGCGCAGGATGCCCAGCCACGCTGTAGTCGCGCGGCTGGTTACGCAACGATGCGGAGCTCGCCGTGTCGACGGCGCCGCCGGTTTTGGAAAAATCTGCCCCGACCGGACCGCCTGGAGCAGGGCTTGGCGTCGTGGCAGGGTTTGCCGACCGGGCCTTCGTCGCCTTCACGGAAGCAGCCGCGCTCGCCTGTGGCGACACGGAACCGGCAGAGTTCGCCGGGTCCTGAACTTATCTGCCCGTGGGATTTCTGAACCGGCTCCGTTGACCGCGCATTGCCGATTGCTACTTAAGCAGAGCAGTTCGGGCCGTGCAGAGTTTAGCCGGCCGGCGGCTAGGAGAGCTTGATGGCACCGACCAAGAGCGAGGTTCTGGCGAGCCTCGAACGTGTTGCAAGTCCGGACGGGAATGCCTTGCCCACGACGGGCGCGCTTTCGGATATTGTGGTGTCCGACGGCAAGGTTTTCTTCTCGATTACGGTAGATGCCGGTGCAGTGAATGCCTGGGAGCCGGTGCGCAGGCAGGCCGAGGCAGCCGTCAAGGCGGTGCCGGGGGTCGCCTCCGTGATGGTGGCGCTGACGGCGGAACGGGCGGCCGGGCGGCCTCGACCCGGCGCGGCTTCGCCGGCTGCGGCAGCGGCCGCACAGCGCGCCCATGGTGCGGTCGGGGTGCCGGGTGTCGGCGCTATCATCGCGGTAGCCTCCGGCAAGGGCGGCGTCGGCAAGTCCACGGTCGCGGTCAATCTCGCGCTCGGCCTGCGCGATCTCGGATTGCGGGTCGGCGTCCTCGATGCCGACATCTACGGGCCATCCACCCCCAGGCTGTTCGCCATCAAAGGCAAGCCGCAGACCAGGGGCGGCACGAGACTGATCCCGATGGACGGCTACGGACTCAAGGTCATGTCGATCGGCTTCCTGGTCGAAGAAGAGACCCCGATGATCTGGCGCGGTCCGATGGTGATGTCTGCGTTGAGCCAGATGCTGCGGGAGGTCGAGTGGGGCGAACTCGACGTCATGGTGGTGGACATGCCGCCCGGCACCGGCGACGCACAGCTCACCATGGCTCAGCAGGTGCCGCTGCGCGGCGCCGTCATCGTGTCGACCCCGCAGGATCTCGCCCTGGTCGACGCGCGGCGCGGCATTGCGATGTTTCGCCGGGTCAATGTGCCGGTGCTCGGCATCGTCGAGAACATGAGCTACTTTCTTTGCCCGCAATGTGGCGGGCGGTCGGACATTTTCGGCCACGGGGGCGCACGCCATGAGGCTGAACGCCTCGGTGTGCCGTTCCTCGGCGAAGTACCGTTGCACCTGGATATTCGCGAGAGCTCCGACGCCGGCATGCCGGTGGTGGCGACTGCGCCCGACAGCGCTCATGCGGAAATCTTTCGCGGCATTGCGGCGCGGGTGTACGACCAGATCGCCGGCCGGGCGGGCAGGGCGGCGCCCCGCATCGTCATCGAGGCCTGACGTCAGCGCGGGTGTCACTCCTGCCCACCGTGTCGTTCGAAAAAGCTGGGCCATTGCGCTGGCAGCGCTCTCTGCCTCTTGCCGCCGGCGTGGGCAGGGTCGGGGCCGTGGGGCCTTTCCACAGCGCGCAGACTGGAGGCTGATACGTCGCTGAATGCTCCCCTCACGCAAATTTGTGCGCGGTCCGGCGCGCAGTTTGTCCCATAGGGCCAGCGGCCTCTGCCCGCTCCGGCTTGCCTTTGCCGGATGATCGGGGCCATGCTTGCCAAAGCTTAAAATGCCGGGCTGCACGGCATCGACCCGACTTGACCGCTCGACCGCCCGCTCGCTCGATCTACCAAGGGAGAGTACCGATGAAACGTCGTCAGTTTCTGAAGGCGGCAGGCCTTGGCGTTGCGGCGACCGCGATCGCCAAGCCCGCCATTGCGCAAACCAACCCGGCAATCAAGTGGCGGTTGACCTCGAGCTTCCCCAAATCGCTCGACACACTTTACGGCGCGATCGAGACGATCGCAAAGTTCGTGGCCGAATCGACCGACAACCAGTTCCAGATACAGCCCTTTGCGGCCGGGGAGATCGTTCCCGGCCTCAATGCAATGGACGCCGTGAGCAGCGGCACCGTCGAGGCGTGCCACACGGCGGCCTATTACTATGTTGGCAAGGACCCGACGTTTGCGTTGTTCTGCGCCGTTCCGTTCGGACTTAATACCCGCCAGCAGAATGCCTGGTTCTATGATGGCGACGGCATGAAGCTGATGAACGAGTTCGGCAAGAAATTCAATGTCTACTCGATGGTTGCGGGCAATACGGGCTGCCAGATGGGAGGCTGGTTTCGCAAGCAGATCAAGGAAGTCGCCGACTTCAACGGCCTCAAATTCCGCATCGGCGGCTTTGCAGGCTTGACGATCCAGAAGCTCGGCGGCGTGCCGCAGCAGATCGCCGGCGGCGACATCTATCCGGCGCTGGAGCGCGGCACCATAGACGCCGCCGAGTGGGTTGGCCCGTACGACGACGAAAAGCTCGGTTTCAGCAAAGTGGCGAAGTACTATTACTATCCAGGCTGGTGGGAGGGTTCGACCGCCAATCACCTGATGATCAATTTGACGAAGTGGAGCGAGTTGCCCAAGCGTTACCGCTCGATCATCGCGGGCGCTGCTGCGTATGCCAATAGCGAGGAGGTGGGCAAATACGATGCGCGCAATCCTGCCGCGCTGCGTAAGCTGATAGCCAGCGGCACCGAGTTGCGGGCTTTCTCGCAGCCCATCATGGAGGCCGCCCTCAAGGCCTCCAACGAGGTCAACGCCGAGACAGCCGCCGTCAATGCCGACTTCAAGAAGGTGCTGGATTCGATGCAAGCCTTCCGCAATGAGGAATACTTCTGGTGGCAGGTTGCCGAATACGGTTATGACACCTTCATGATAAGGTCGCGTTCGCACGCGTGATCCCGAAGCCCTTCCGGTCGTGTCGAAACGACTTGCCTGGCGTCGTGGCCTGTTCCTCGCCAGGCTATTTTGCCGCGATGCTGTAGCCCGGGCGAGCATCGGCGACGCCCGCCTTGCCGGGCTGACAGCCGGTCGCGGATTGCGCTGCGCTCAATCCGGGCTACAGGGCGGTCATTCCCCTTAGGCGCAAATGGCGCACTCGCAAGCCAAGGAGAACGGTTCCCACCGTCGCGCTGTTCGTGATAACGAAAACATCAGCGCGGGCGGCCCTTGCCCGACACCTTGGGATTGTTCGGGAGGAGACGATGAAGCGTCGCGAATTCCTCACAGCCGCCGGGCTGACCGGCGTCGCTGCCGCGGCCTCGGCCGTGGCCACGCCAGCCATTGCACAGTCGATGCCGCAACTGAAGTGGCGCTGCACCTCGAGTTACCCAAAATCGCTCGACACGATTTACGGCGCTGCCGAAGTTTTCGCTAAGACGGTGGCAGAACTGACCGACAACAAATTCCAAATCCAAGTGTTTGCGTCCGGCGAGATCGTGCCGGGACTGAATGCCGCCGATGCGGTGAGCAACGGCACGGTCGAGATGTGCCAGACTGCATCCTACTATTACGTCGGCAAGGACCCGACCTACGCGTTTGCGACGGCGGTGCCGTTCGGCCTCAACAGCCGCATGCAGAGCGCGTGGATGGATTTCGGCGGCGGCATGGAGTTGATGAACGAGTTCTACAAGAGGGCCAATATCTACGGCATTCCGTGCGGCAATACCGGCTGCCAGATGGGTGGCTGGTTCCGCAAGGAGATCAGGACGGCCTCCGACTTCAACGGTCTCAAATTCCGTATTGGCGGCTATGCGGGCCGGGTGCTGCAGAAGCTTGGCTGCGTGCCGCAGCAGATCGCCGGCGGCGACATTTATCCGGCGCTGGAGAAGGGTACGATCGACGCCGCAGAGTGGGTCGGTCCTTATGACGACGAGAAGCTAGGCTTCCAGAAAGTGGCCCCGTTCTACTATTATCCGGGCTGGTGGGAAGGCTCCGCGATGCTCCACAACTTCATCAATCTCGACAAATGGAACTCGCTGACGCCGGCCTATAAGGCGGTTGTGCGCACCGCGTCGGCCGCCGCCCACGGCTGGATGCAGGCAAAGTACGATGCGCTCAATCCGGCGGCTCTCCGCCGCCTGCTCGCCTCGGGCAGCAAACTGATGCCGTTCCCGACAGCGGTTATGGAAGCGTGCCTCAACGCAGCGCTTGAGCTCTATCATGAAGTTTCGGCCGCCAATCCTGACTTCAAGAAAGTCTATCAATCGATGATCGCGTTCCGCGGCGACCAGTATCTGTGGTGGCAGGTGGCGGAATATTCCTACGACACGTTCCTGATCCGCAATCGCACGAAGGTGTGATCCCCGAACGACCGGCGACTCATGCGTGGCACGCGCCTATCGCATCTCGCTTTGGCGCTCTCCATTGGAACGGACTTGCCTCTTTGCCGGCGCAGACGCGTGAGCCGATGAGCTTGAGCCGAGCTGCCGCCGGTTCTTCGCCTTCGTACGAAGGTCAAGCGCGAGGTTCGATACCAGGGCATTGTCTCATGAGGTTTTCTCCGACAGGGACACAAGGCGCGGCTTGACAACCTGACGGTCCGCGACGTTGATCGGGGGATTTAACATCACCTGGTCGCCATCCTTCACGCCCTCGCTCACTTCGACCGTCGTTCCGAGATCGCGCACCAGCGTCACCCTGCGGATGTGTACGACACTCTCTTCGACGACCGCAACACTAAGGCCGTTGCGGTTGAAGATGATCGCCTCCGCCGGAACGATGAGCGACGGAGTCTTGCGCGGTATCCGTAGCTCGACCCGGCAATAAGTGCCGGGAGTCAACAGCCCGTCGGGATTGGGTACATCGATCTCGGTCAGCAGAGTGCGCGTCCCGGGTTGCAGCGCATTGGCGATGCGCGTGACCGTTCCTCTGAAGTCGGCGCCGGGCATCTCCGGCACCCGAACGGCTGCTTCCACCCCGGGCTTGAGGCCAAAGGCCTGATCCTGCGGAACGTAGAGCTGGATGCGGATGACATCGCTGTGCATCATCGTGAACATTGAGGTGCCGCCGGTGGCGTCGCCTTGAACCAGGCTGCCGTTGTCGATGTTGCGCGCCGTCACGACGCCGTCAAAAGGCGCAACGACGCGCTGATAGGCCTTGCGCTGGTTGAGCACCATGAGCTGGGCTTTTTGTGCCTCGATGTTGGCGCGCGCAACGGCTACGGCGGCCTGCTGAGCAAGCAGTGTCAGGCGTTCCTGATCTCCCTGCTGCTTCGTGATCCAACCTTTATCGAGCAGCTGGCTGTCGCGCCCCCAGGTGACGTTGGCGATCTCCATATTGGCCTCGGCCTGACGAAGGGCCGCCTCGTTCTGGAGAAGCGTGGCTTGCGCCTGTGCAATTTCGTGATCGAGCTCCGGTGCCGTTATCTCGGCCAGAAGGTCCCCGGCCTTAACGCGATCGCCGATGTCGGCATACCGCTTGCCTACATAGCCGCTGGTGCGGGAATAAATGCTCGCCGCCTCGAAGGCTTCCGTGGTCCCCGGCAGGTCGACAGAAATAACTTCGCCGCTCGATTTGACGAGCGCAACGCGGACTGCTGGAACGAAGTCGCGCCGTTGGGCGGCGGTTGTTGCGACGTCGTTGTCGAGTTGCCAATGCCGCCACACGCCGACCGCGAGGCCGCCGACCAGCAGCATCAGCGCCCCGATCGCGAACCGGCCTGCGGCGGACTGCTTGTTAGCAATTTGGCCCGGCAGAACGGTATGGCGCTCGATCGGCACGATGTCGTTGCGATCGGATGTCTTGTCGAGGACAGGCATCGGCTTGTGGACGTTCATGCGAGCTCCTCTGTGAACACACCGTGGAACGTCTTGCCGTCATTGCCCTTGCGCAGCATGGCGAACAGGTAGGGCACCGCCAACAGCGTGGTGGGTGTGGCGAACAAGAGCCCGCCGATGACGGCGCGGGCGAGCGCCGCATTCTGTTCCTCGCCCGGGCCGCCGATTGCCATCGGCAACATTCCGGCGATCATCGCGGCCGCCGTCATCAGGACCGGCCGGATGCGGGTTCGTCCCGCCATGATAGCGGCATCGAACGCGGTCAGGCCTGCCAGCTGCTGCTCCCGGGCGAAGGTGACAAGCAGGATGGAGTTGGCGGAAGCAACGCCGATCGCCATGATGGCGCCCATGAGGGAAGGCACGTTAAGGGTGGTTCCGGTAATGTAGAGCATCGTCACGATTCCGCAGAAGGTGGCCGGCAGTGCCAGGATAACCACGAAGGGATCGGCAAAGTTCTGGTAATTCACCACCATCAGGAGATACACGAACACTGCCGCGAACAAGAGCCCGAGACCCATATCCTTAAAGGCGTCGTTCATGCTGTCGATCTGGCCCGCCACCTCGATTGTGTTGCCGGGTTTAAGTTTCTTCTGCAGGTCCGCGACTACTTCGTCGATTGCCGCGGAAACGCGTCCAAGATCGGTGCCCTCTACATTTGCGAAGATGTCGTAGACCGGCTGGACGTTAGCGTGGTTGGCATTGGTCGGAATCGAATCTCGTTGCAGTCTGGCGACGTTCTCCAGCAGCCCTGGCACCGGCGTGCCGTTGGGGCCCAGGAATGTGCCGACCGGGGTATTCTTCAGATCATCGATGGTGCTGATCCGGTGTTCGGGGGTCTGCACCGCAAGGAAGTAGGGCGTGCCGGTAGCGGGGTCGGTCCAGAAATTGGGGTTGACCTGGACGGAGGAGGCGAGGCTCACATTCAGGTTTGTCGCGATGCTGTTCGCACTCCAGCCGAACTGGGCGGCGCGCGCGCGGTCGATCACCGCGTAAAACTCGGGTGCGTCGACCTCCTGCTGCAGGTGCGCGTCCGCAATGCCCGGGATAGCCGACAACCTTTCGCGAAGCTCGCCGGCGATGTTGAGGTTGTTGGCCCGATCGTAGCCGACGGTTCGCACATCGATCTGCGCCGGAATGCCGAAGTTCAATATCTGGGTCACCATGTCGGCCGCCTGAAAATAGAACACTTCCTCCGGAAAGGCGGCGCGCAGGAGTTCGCGCAGCTTGTGAATGTAGCTGGCCGTTGGTGGATGACCTTCTTTGAGCGTGACCAGGATCACGCCGTCGTTGACCCCGATGGCGGTCCCGTCAGCGAAAGCGAGATTGTAGTTGCGGGCCGGCAGGCCGATGTTGTCGAGAATCTGGTCGCGCTCGTTTTCGGGGATAACCTCGCGGATCTTGTCCTCGACGGCCTGAAAAATCTCTTCCGTCTTTTCGATGCGGGTGCCGGCGGGCGCGCGCACATGAAGTTGAATTTGCCCGCCATCGATGAGGGGAAAGAAATCGCGTCCGACAAGCGTAAACAGGACGCCTCCGAGCGCCAGCACAACAGCCGCTGCGGCCGGAACGATGAGTCGTCTTCGCAACAGCCCGGTGAGCATTTCGACGTAGACGTGGCGCATGTTTTCGAAGCCGCGCTCGAAAGCGCCGTGCAATCGGGCAAAACGGCCCTTCGGGCCCTGGACGTCGGCCGATTCGTGATGCTCTCCTTTGAGAAGCAGGCCGATGGTGATGGGCGTCAGCGTGCGCGACAGTCCGTAGGAGGCGAGCATCGCAAACACCACTGCGAGCCCGAGCGGGGTGAACAGGTACTTCGCTGGTCCGTGCAGAAACAGCACCGAAACGAACACGCAGCTGATCGCCAGCGTCGAGACCAGCGTCGGCATAGCGATTTCCGCCGCCCCATGCAGCGTCGCATAGTGCAGCGGCCTGCGTTCCTCGGTCAGCAGGCGATGGGTATTCTCGATCGTTACCGTGGAGTCGTCGACCAGGATGCCGACCGCTAAGGCAAGGCCGCCGAGCGTCATCGTATTGATCGTCTGGCCGAGAAAATAAAGCACGACCAGCGACGCGAGAATCGACAGCGGGATCGAGATGACGACGATCAGCGTAGAGCGCCAGGAGCCGAGAAACAGGATGATCATCAACGCCGTCAGCCCTGCCGCAATCGCCCCCTCGCGCAATACGCCGTTGATCGATTCGGTGACGAATATCGACTGATCAAACAACTCGGAGATTTTGAGCCCGGGCGGCGCCGCCGCCCGCGCGGCGTTGAGCGCATTCTTGACGGCGTTAACGACCGCGACCGTCGAGGCGTTGCCGTTCTTGATGATGCTGAGCAGAACCGAACGGCGTCCTTCGGTACGCACCACGTTCTGCTGGACAAGATTGCCGTCGCGGACGTTGGCGACATCCCTGAGGAAAACGGTTGCGCCGTTCGCGAACTTCACCGGTATGCTGTTGAGGTCGTCGAGCACAACCGGCGTGGCGTTGGTGCGGACGGCATATTGCGTGTCGCCGATCTTGGCGGTTCCGGAAGGCAGCGTCAGGTTCTCGTTGTTGACCGCGTTGACGACGTCAAGCGGGGTTAATCCCGTCGCCTGCAGCTTCGCTGGGTCGATGTCGACCATGATCTGGCGATAGCGACCGCCGGCGGGCGTCGGCAGGGTCACGCCATAGATGGGCGCGAGGCGCTGGCGCAGACGGTAAATGCCGTAGTCATAGAGCTGTTGCTCGTTGAGTTCGTCTGAACTCAGCCCGATCTGGAGCACCGGAACGCTCGAGGCGCTGTATCTCACGACGATCGGGGGCTGGATTCCCGCCGGCATGATGCCGCGAACCGCGTTGGTCCCCGCCACAATTTGAGCAATTGCCAGATCGATGTTCACGTCGGGCTGAAAGAAGATCTTCTGAACCGAGATGCCGTTGAGCGTCTGAGACTCAATGTCCTTGATGCCGTTGACGCTCGCACTGATCGAATATTCGCCATAAGTGGTGACGCGCTGCTCCATCTCGGGAGTGCTGAGTCCCGTGTAGGTCCATATGACGGTCACCACCGGAATATCGATCTCCGGAAAGATATCCGTCGGCATCAACGCCGCGGCCACAATGCCGAGAAAGGAGATCAGCATTGCCAACACGTAAAATGTGTAGGGAAATCTCAATGCAAAGCGAACGATGCCCATAAGGATAGTCCCGTCAAGACCTCGCTGCCTGCAGCGGAGTGGAAGGTGGTCCCTCGCAATGCGTCTTACGAGGAAGCGAGAGCGGCCGTCAAAGACGCGTGATGGATGGGTTCATTGCAAAATTTGATCCTTCGCCGCTGGGCCAGAACGCCGGAAGAGGTATGACGGCCAGGTGTTTACGTATTCGAACACGGCTATTCTGGGGCTAAAAAGCAAGTGTCGTACCAAGGAGCACAATTGAGCTTGGCGCGTTGCGCAATTCGCATCACGAGATGTCAAATACGAGAAGGGCAAAGAAATATCTCCAAATCGAATTTATGAAATTTTTATGTGCAAATTCTCTCCTCGCCCGACAGTGCCTTGAGGGCGCCGCCGGCACAGGAGTCGGCGCGCAGGTCGAGCAGCTCCCCATCATACGATGGGAGACCGCCAGCAACGCCGTATAAGAAACTGGCAAACGTCCCTCGCCGGCCGACGAAATGATCAATGGCGAGCCGTAATAATCGGCTGCCAACGACAATCAGTCCGCCATTGGGCAATCGTGCCAAGAGGGCCGAATCGAGGCCTCGATTTCGTCGGCGGTGCCGGTCGCTCGTCGACAGCCCGCTACGCAAAGTCGGTGCCGCAGCCTCGATCTGCAGGTATTCGATTGAATGGGCTCGACCCGACCACCGTCACGTTCAATAAGCAGGCTGTCGGGGCGACGAACGGCTCGGCACGGTTCCTGAAGCTACGGCAGCGTGTTGCGCCTGGGGTCTCGGTCACGGGTCCGTTTCGAAAACCGCTCGCCAAGCTGGAATCGGAGCACGCCAAACCGATCCGTCAGGCGGGTGGTCGAGATCATGCCAACGAGAGTGTCCAGACTCGCGATCGGCCGCATCGTGGACCCGGTTCAGATGGACGTGCAGGGGCTCGAGGCGGAGGTCCTCCGCGGTGGCGCGCGCCCGCTGCGCATGGGGCGCGTGGGGAGGTTCCTGATCGGGTGCCATGGCCGTTTCTTCCCTACTTCAAATCCAGCGGCGGCGGCACGTCCGGGATCTGAATCTCGATGTTGACCTTGCTGGGGTCGATAGCGGTGCCTTTCTCGATCCAATAGGTCACCGAGCCCGGCCACAAGATCACGATCGCCACCAGAACGAGCTGCAGGAATACCCACGGGATCGCGCCCCAGTAGATTTCGGTCGTCTTGACCGAGGGCGGCGCGATGCCCCGCAGGTAGAACAGCGCGAAGCCAAACGGCGGATGCATGAAGCTCGTCTGGATGTTGGCGCAGATCAGGACGCCGAACCAGATGAGGTCGATGCCGAGCTTGTCGGCTGCGGGTGCCAGCAGCGGGATAATGATGAAGGCGATCTCGAAAAAATCGAGAAAGAACGCGATCACGAAGATGAACAGATTAACGAACACCAGAAAGCCGACTTGTCCGCCCGGCAGGGAGGTCAGCATCTGCTCGATCCACACCTTGCCGCCGACGCCCTGAAATACCAGGCTGAACGTGCGTGCGCCGATCAGGATGTAAACCACCATCGCGGTGATGCGCATGGTGGTCGCCATGCCCTGGTAGACCAGCGGCGCCGTGAGTGTGCGGTTGAACGCCGCCAGCGCCAGCGCGCCGACCGCCCCCATGGCGCCGGCTTCGGTCGGTGTCGCAAGGCCGAGAAAGATGGTGCCGAGCACGAGGAAGATGAGCCCGAGCGACGGGATGATGCCGCGCAGGCACTTTGCCCACAGCGCCCAGCCCTTGAGCGTGCGCGCCTCAAGCGGCAGCGCCGGTACCTCCTTCGGCCATACGACGCTGACGATCGCGACCCAGATAACAAACAACGCGACCTGGATGATGCTGGGCCCGATCGCGCCCGCATACATGTCTCCCACGGAGCGGCCGAGCTGGTCGGCGAGCACGACGAGCACCAGGGAGGGGGGGATAAGCTGCGTGATTGTCCCGGAGGCGGCGATCACGCCCATCGTGTGGCGGACCGAATAGCCGTTGCGCATCATCACCGGAATCGAGATCACCCCCATGGCGATCACCGAGGCCGCGACAGTCCCGGTGATGGCGCCCAGAATGGCGCCGACGAAGATCACCGCGTAGGAAAGACCGCCGCGCACCGGCCCGAACAATTGGCCGATCGAATCAAGGAGGTCCTCGGCGAGGCCGCAGCGCTCGAGAATCGCGCCCATGAAGGTGAAGAAGGGAATGGCGAGCAGGAGATCGTTGGAGATGATACCGTAGAGCTGATAGGTGAGGTTGCCGAGAAAATCGGGCTGGATAAGCCCCAATTCGATGCCGATAAATCCGAAAAACAGCCCGGTCGCCGCCAGCGAGAATGCCGCCGGATAGCCGATCAGCATGAACCCGATCATCCCCGCGAACATCAGGGGGGCCATGTTGTCGCGGAGAAAGCTCATTGCAACGGCTTCTCGTACCTGAATTCAGCCTCGGTCAGATTTTCGAGCGCCGCGATGCGCTTTATGATTTCGGAGAGGCCTTGGAGCGCCATCAAGGCAAAACCGATCGGCAGCATCAGCTTGACAGGCCAGCGCAGCAGACCCCCGGCGTTACTCGATTGTTCGCCGATCCGATACGACTCCAGAAACCACGGCCATGTGAAATAGATGAGGATGATGCAGATCGGCAGGAGGAACAACAGCCCGCCGATGATGTCGATCCAGATGCGGGCGCGATCTGACACCATTCCGTAGAACAGGTCGACCCGCACATGCTCGTTCATCTTGAGCGTGTAAGGACCGCCGAGCAACACTATGCCGGTGAACATGTACCATTGCAATTCCAGGAAGGCGTTGGCGTTGTTGCCATACCATCCAATACCCGCCGCGAGCCCGTGCAGCCATGGCACATCCGCCGCGACGGCAAGCATGCCGTTGATGCCGTAGCGCACGGCTGCGTTGCCGGCGCTCACCAAGCACGCCAGCAGCACGAACCAATTCGCCGCCACGCCGAATTGTGCGTTGATTTGATCGACGATGCGGCTGAATTTCAGCAATCCGCCCAATTGTCGTTCCCTCGATCGGCCCGGCGTTTTGGTTTGTTTGCCTTCAGCCGCCGTGGCGCAACAGCGATTTGCGGCCCTCCACGCGCGGTCAGACTCTTTAATCCAGACAACGGCCGCGGCGTCAATCGGGAGTTTGCCGCAAAAAAGCGCGGCCGCTTGAGTATTTTTGATGGGTTATCTTTGCGCCGGTTTGGCTGCCCGCCAGGGCACCGCTCTTTACGCTCGGTTACCGGTCGCGGCCATCCACGTCTCTAGCCGCAGCCCGCGAGAAGGCGGCAGCCGGATCGTCAGCGCGAGAGCTTCGGCATCTGCGGTTTGTTTTCCAGCATCGCGTCCAGCACGCGCCGTCATACCGCTGCGAATCGCGCACGCGAGGCACCTCTTCGTCGGCGAACCGAAAAGGCCGACCCGATCGGCAATGGCGGCCGCCCGGAAAGCTTCGAGCCGCCGTCTCGTCAATCGAACAATGTGCAGCGCGTTCTCGGGGAGGGTTCTTTATCCAGAGCCCAGCATGGTGCCGGATAGCTCAGCCGCCGGTGACGCTCATATGCCGCGCCAGGGCGGGGCGATTGTGGCGGCGGTCGATCACGAAGTCGTGGCCTCTGGGCTTGCGGGTGATTGCCTCGTCGATCGCGGCGTACAGCAGGTCATTGCCTTCCGAGGCGCGTAGCACGCTGCGCAGGTCGGCAGCGTCTTCCTGGCCAAGGCACATGAACAGCGTACCGGTGCAGGTGACGCGCACGCGGTTGCAGGATTCGCAGAAATTGTGCGTCAGGGGCGTAATGAAGCCGAGCCGCCCGCCGGTCTCGGCGACCCGCACATAACGGGCCGGACCGCCGGTTCGGTAATCGATCTCATCGAGGGTAAAGTGCTCGGCAAGCCGTGCCCGCACGATCGAGAGCGGCAGATACTGGTCGAGCCGACCTTCGCCGATGTCGCCGAGCGGCATGACTTCGATGAAGGTCAGATCCATCTCCTCGCCGTGCGCCCAGCGCGTGAGGGTTTCCAATTCGTCCTCGTTCACGCCCTTAAGGGCCACCGCGTTGATCTTTATCGCGAGCCCGGCGTCCTGCGCCGCTTTGATGCCGTCGAGAACCTGATCGAGGTTGCCCCAACGCGTCACCGCGCGGAACTTCGCCCGATCGAGCGTGTCGAGCGAGACATTGATGCGCTTGACCCCGTGATCCGCGAGGCCGGCTGCGTATTTGCGCAGCTGGGAGCCGTTGGTCGTCAGCGTCAGCTCCTCGAGCGCGCCCGATCGAAGATGGCGTGACAACGAGGCGATGAGCGTCATGATGCCGCGCCGCACCAGCGGTTCGCCCCCGGTAAGCCGCAGCTTGCGCACCCCTTTGGCGATGAACGCAGAGCACAGCCGGTCAAGCTCTTCAAGCGAGAGAATGTCGGCCTTGGGCAGGAAGGTCATGTCTTCCGACATGCAGTAGACACAGCGGAAATCGCAACGGTCCGTGACTGATACGCGAAGGTAAGTGATCGCGCGGCTGAACGGATCGATCAACGGCTGTGGTGCGGCCGTTGCGGCGCGCTCGAACTCCACCGCCCTCGCGGCACGCTCGAACCGGACCGCCCCCGCCTGCTCGTACCCCGACATTTTGGACGACCCATTTCTGACGGATGCTGCTTGTTCCAGGGAACCACTTCCGTGGCAAATAGGCAATTCGCAATATAGTGCGCGGAGCCGGCATGCGGGAGGCCTTCAACCGCGGGCGTTCTGCAGCGGGCGGGACGCGCGGTCCGCGCAATCGCAAGTGGCTAATTGAGGAGTCCAGGATGGGGCCCGGAACGGAAAGCAGCGCAGCGTGGCCTACCGAGCTGAGGCTTCGCAAGGACAAGACCGCTCTCACGGTTGTGTTCGAGGACGGCCAGGCATTCGAATTTCCTGCGGAATTTCTGCGCGTCCACAGCCCGAGCGCTGAAGTCCAGGGACATTCCCCGAATGAGCGCAAGACGATCGGCGGCAAGCGCAATGTCGCGATCCTTGAGGTCCAGCCCGTCGGCAACTACGCCGTGCGGTTGATATTCGACGACATGCATTCGACGGGCATCTTCAGCTGGGACTATCTTGCCAGGCTCGGGCGCGACCAGGGGCGCATGTGGCGCGCCTACCTCGATGAGCTTGCTGCCAAGGGGCTCTCCCGCGATTCGTCCGGAATCGCATAAGGTTGGGAAATCGCCTCCGACGCGAAGATGTCCGGGTGTTGACGCGCTTTGCCAAGCTGCGCAGGCAGCGCGCAAAGTAGGGCCGACCACCAAGCCGCCCCTACAGCATGGAGATTGCCTGTCACGAGGTACTCGCAAAAAAACACGGCGCGCGCGGAAGCCTCGGATTTTAGCCGGCGGAGAATAGCGCCGCTCCAGTCGGCAGTGAATCATGACGCGAGGGGCGAAAGCCTCGCGCTTCAGGGGGTTACCGCAATACCACCACGGTGGCCCCCACTCTCACGCGGCTATAGAGGTCGATCACATCCTCGTTGGTCATGCGAAAGCACCCTGACGAGACCGCTTGGCCGATGGTTTCGGGTTCGTTCGATCCGTGAATGCGATAGAGAGAAGAGCCAAGATAGATTGCGCGCGCGCCCAGCGGGTTTTCGATACCGCCCACCATGTGCCGCGGCAGGTCGGGGCGCCGCTGCAGCATCTGGGCCGGCGGCGTCCAGTCCGGCCATTCTCTCTTCATTGACACGGTATGGATGCCGGTCCAAGTGAAGCCAACCCGGCCCACCCCGATACCGTAGCTTATCGCCTGGCCGCGTGCGTTGACAAAGTAGAGCCGCCGCCCCGAGGTGCTGATAACGATCGTGCCGGGTCGGTACGAGGCGGGAAAGCTCACGAGCGTACGTTGAACCGGCGATGAGCTGAAGCCAAACAGCCGTTGCAGCGGGCCTGCCTCATTGTCAGGACTCCGAAAAAGCTGGGCCGTGGCCACGGTGTTAGCGGTCGCCGCAACACCACAACCAAGGGTCGCCGACATCATCAGTCCTGCAATTCGCGGCTTCATTCTCGTCTCCATCTTTGCCCGGTCCGGTGCGGCCCCTCTCTCCGAACCCATAAGCTGAATGGCGGCACACGCTCAACGTGATTTTGTGCTGGACCGGACCGCCAGTCCGAAAAAAAATCACATCACTTGCGTCATGACAGCGCTATCGCCCGGCAAGGTTGCGACCTCACCTGAAGTCTATTAAGAATCAAATTGTTACGGTGGTGGCCGGACTGCACTTTTTTTATTCGCCTGTTTCGCACCCCTCTGGTGACCACGACGGTACGCCTGCTAAGATACAGGCAAGGGGTACGAGGGAAGCGGGTGGAAGGATGTCAAAGAATAATACTTCGAGGTCAACAAGCGCCAGAAAATCGCTTTCACGGGCGCGGCCGGCAAAGGAGAAGACGAGGCGGGCGGTTTTCAAGGCGGACCAGTGGTACCAAAATGCCGTCATGTCGATCGGAATCGCCGGACGCGCAAAAAGTAATCGACAGGGGGCGACGCTCGTTGCGCGTGTAAAGGATCGCGCGGACTGAATCGCTGAACGTGCTGAACGTGACGTAGAACCCCCGCCACCGCGTGTGGGGCTAGCGCCTGCCTGCGGATTTTCAGGTTTGCCTATGGACCGGGCAGGGTGAAGAATTGGTCAAGCCCGCGCCAAACAGGTTGCCTCCACATGAGTTCCTCTAGATTGGCGTCTTTCGGTTAGGCACGCTAATCCACCGCTGCGCGGTCTGTCATGCCAATTCGATATCACTCTCGATCTCATATTTGAGATCGATCCCGCCGACCGTCACTACGGCCTTCGCGGGCAGGCGCGGGTTCTCCTTCAACTTTCCGTTCGAGACCGCATCGCGCACTGCCTTTTCGATCTCGCGCTGGGCGGTCACGCCGAACGCCTTGAGGAATTTACGTATGCTGGTGTTGAGAGCTTCATCGTCCATGGTCGGCCTTTCGTAGATGCGCGAGTTACCCGCATCGCCGCGCGGAACGCCAGTCGAACGGATTGCGCAAACATGAGTTCCTTTATGATCGCGGGCAGCTAGATCGCGGCTTCATGAAACCCGCGTTTTTGCCGCAACTATTTTGGTCACTCCTGCGAGACCGTCGAAATGCCGAATGAGTTGATTAGCCAGTTTCTTGTATCGTAGGGCTTCGATTTCGGTCGGACTGCTCAAGTTATGAGCAGCGGCAGTGCCGATGTTTTGCAGATCATCAAGCAGCGCGGAGGTGTTCGCGTCAATCAATCTCTGCGAACGTAGCAACCGTATCAGCAAGGCATAACGCCGGCTGTAATGCGCAAAGCCGTTCGTCGACGCATAAGACCTCACCGCTTCTTCAAGCTGCGTTGCGACTTCGAGGATGGCTTCTCGGGGTGAAACATGGGCTATCTGCGCAAACCGGCTCTCTTCCTCCGGGGTTGGCTGTATATCAAGGTCAAAGGGGGCAGCAGGAAGCTTTTTTGCTTCGGCTTCGGCTTTGTCCCACCTGAACGATGCTTCCCAGTCGCGGTGTCTTACCCGGAACAAGAGAAGGAGCATTCCGAGTTTTTCTTTGAAGAGCCAGACACAAATTATCAAGGCCACCGGCAACGCAAACGCCGCAATCATCGAGGTGACTGCTTTGATAATTTCAGCCGTGAAAGTGTAACGGTCCAAGACGCTTCCCCCCGGATTGTCCTCCGATCAACGCTGCCCCATCGGCCGTCTGAGTAACGGGAGAACGATCGATCATGCCACCGGAAGATGTTTGAATTTCCTGGAGCACTCTAAAAGGTACGAAAAGGAACACAATGTTTTTTGTAGCCTGTACGGCTGAGCAAAGCGCATAGGCTGCATTTTGCGGCAGAGAAAGGGCCGGCGGCCGCGCCCCGCCGGGCTGATGGATGGGCCGGTCCGGCCATCGCGGGCCCACCTTTTGTGCCGCAATTTCGTCCCAACACAGAGTTGCACGCGGTTGAGCGCCATTCGGTTGCCCGCAAGCTCCTCGAATTCTGCGAGAGCCCAGGATCCAAAAGCCGGCTGGCGCCCGCGCGTTAGCGCCGCGCACCATCATTTTGTTATTCTAGCCCGGTCGTGGTCTTCCACCACATGCACGAACCGGCCGGCGGAGCGACCCGGGAGCCTCCGGGGCGAGCTCCGGGACGGCGCCGGCCTCGCACGTTGCGCGGACCGGCGAACTACGGAACCGGCGATTTGTTCGATGCCGAAATGCTTGCGAGGTCGTGGGCACGCTCGTGGTGCCTGCAAGCCCGGTGACATGGTCCGCCAATAGAGCGAGGCGGAAAGTTGTTCGAGTGGAAATAAGGCAAGCGAGCTAACTTGTCGTCTCATTCCGCAACGCGAGTGCCGCCCACCTCCCTTACCAGACGTATGGTTTCCCCTACCGTACCGTCGGTTCGCGCATGGTCACCAGTTCCTCCGCCGCGGTCGGGTGGACCGCCATGGTAGCGTCAATGTCGGCCTTGGTGGCGCCCATCTTCACTGCAACAGCGATGAGCTGGATCATCTCGCTCGCGCACTCGCCGACGATGTGGACCCCGACCACGCGGTCCGTGGCAGTGTCGACCACGAGCTTCATCAACATCCGGCTGTGACGGCCCGACAGCGTCGACTTGAGTGACCGGAACGTCGATTTGTAGATGTCGACCCGTGCCAATCGTTCCCGTGCTTGAGTCTCAGTGAGGCCAACGGCGCCGATTTCCGGTTCCGAAAACACCGCGGTCGGGACGTTCGCGTGATCCACAATGGTGGGCCGGCCGCCAAACACCGTATCCGCAAAGGCATGCCCCTCACGAATCGCCACCGGCGTGAGATTGATCCGGTTGGTGACGTCGCCGATAGCATAGATGCTAGGCACAGACGTGCGCGAATAGGCATCGACTGCGATACCGCCAAGCGGCGCCGTCTTGATGCCGGCCTCCTCGATGCCGAGTTTGATGATGTTGGGCTTGCGGCCCACCGCGAACATCACGCAATCGGCGCTGAGCTTGCGGCCGCCTGTGAGCGTGGCGGTATAGCGAGCGCCACGTTTATCGATGGCGGTCACGAGTTCACCGACGATCACCTCGATCCCGCGCATTTCCATTTCGTCGCGCACGTGCGAGCGGACGTCGTCATCGAAACCGCGCAGGACGTTCTCGCCGCGATAAACGAGCCTCACGCCCGATCCGAGCCCCGCGAAAATTGAGGCGAACTCGACCGCGATGTAGCCGCCGCCCTGGATTACCACCTCGGCTGGAAGCGCCGGCAGATGAAATGCGTCATTCGACGAGATCGCGTGCTCGATGCCGGGAATCGGGTGGCCGGCAAACGGCGCCGACCCGGTCGCAATGAGAATATGACCACAGCGCACGCGCGCGCCTGAAGCAAGCAGGCGAACCGTGGTTTCGTCCTCAATCACGGCGCGGCTCCTTACGATTTCGACGCCCGCCTTGTTCAGGTTGGAACGGTAGACGCCTTCGAGCCGCGCAATTTCCTTATCCTTATTGGCGATCAAGGTCGGCCAGTCGAACACGGCCGGCGGGACCGTCCAGCCGAAGCCCGCCGCGTCCGCGAATTCGTGGGGAAACCGCGACGCGTAGACCAGGAGCTTCTTGGGTATGCAGCCGCGGATGACGCAGGTGCCGCCGATTCGATCCTCCTCGGCGATCATGACTCTGGCGCCGTGGCCGGCGGCAATCCGCGCCGCCCGCACACCGCCGGAACCGGCCCCGATGACGAACAGGTCGACGTCGTTTGCAGACGCCGGAATTGTCACAACTGGTGACCCTTCTTCTGCATCTCGCTGCGCATCCGGGTCATCACGGTGTCGGCGAACGCGTCGGCCCATTGCTGGGCGCGTTTCAGGCCATCCTCAAGGGCAATCGGCTCTTCCTTGATGAATCTCTGACCAAGCGGGCTCTTGTAGAACGTCAGCAGACCCTTGAGATCCTGCTCAGTGAAACGTGCCGCATAGGCTTGGGCCATTTGCTCCAGGACCTCGCTGCTCCTTCCGTCGAGTTCCTTGTGCAATGCCGTCGCAACATCATTAAGTTCGCGCGTCAGATTGGGATTGGTCGGCACGAGACTGTTCTTAACGCTTTCGATCACGCCGCGGACCAGCGGATCCGTCATGCCGCTCGCGCCTTTGATGGTGATCACCTCGCGCGCCAACGCAACCGCTGCGGGAGTAGGCTGTTGCGCGCGAGCCGTGACAGGTCCAAGGCAAGCCCAGACGAGCGCCACAATCAAGGCGATGGCCGAAAGCGAACTCTTGTACATGTGCGTCTCCCCGTGTGAGTGCCCTAAATCCTCGCTTCTGGAATTCCCTTGGCCTCGACGATGCGCACCGCTGCCGGCCCGGCGATAACGGCCGCCGCTACGAGGCCGATAAAAAGCCCGTGCTCGACCACGCCCGGAATTGCTGCGAGCCGCGCGGCCAGCGCTTCGGGGTCAGGAATGCGCCCAAGCGAGCCATCGAGGATGTGGTGCCCACCATCCGTGACGAAAGGATGGCCCTTGTGGGTGCGCCGCAGGACCGCAGGGCCCGGACATCCAGCGGCCGCGGCAGCCGCCTCGACGGCCCGGCGCGTCGCCGTAAGGCCGAACGGTACCACCTCGATCGGCAGCGGAAAGCGCCCCAGCACCGGCACCCACTTGGTATCGTCTCCAATCACGATCATGCGGGCCGATGCAGCGGCCACGATCTTTTCACGCAGCAACGCGCCACCCCCGCCTTTGATGACCGTGAGGTCGGGGGCGATCTCGTCGGCGCCGTCCACCGTGAGATCAAGTTCGGGCGTCTCATCCAGGTTCGAGAGCGGGATGCCGAAAGGCGCCGCGTAGGCGCGGGTCGCTTCGGAAGTCGGCACTGCAGTGACGGAAAGGCCCTGTCGCACGCGCTTGCCGAGCAGTTCGATGAAATGGCGCGCGGTCGAACCGGTGCCAAGGCCGAGCCGCATCCCCGCCTGCACGAATTCGACGGCCCGCGCTGCTGCGGCACGCTTGCGGTCTTCAAGGCTGGTCAACAATGTCGCGCTCGGAGGTGTTTGGTGAGCCGTTAGCTGGCTGCGGGCGGCAAGCATAGCCGAAAATGGCCGGTCGGTCCCTGCTGGCGGCGGGGACGGTCCCGGGTCGAGAACACGCTTGCGCTCCGGCCATTCGTGCCTTTTCCGCGGCACTTGCTTGACACCACCGGCGCGCGCTTCTTAATGGCGGACGAGCGGGCGCGTAGCTCAGCGGGAGAGCGCTCCCTTCACACGGGAGGGGTCACAGGTTCAATCCCTGTCGCGCCCACCATAAAACCAACATGAAATCATAACGTTACAGCGCCACGCGCGACAGTTGTTCGGGGCGCGACAGGATCTGCACTCACCATGCACTCACCGCAACGCTGTCTCGCGCTGGCGTCGAACACTGGTCTCGCCCCATGACCCGACGTAGATCGAAGACCATTGGTTGCATAACCTCCCGTCCCCGACCGCCAGTCGAACGGGACCCGGAGGTGACGATGACGGCGCGATCGTCGTCTCCCTGTCGAGGCTATCGCACCGGGCAGCCTCGATCGTCACGGCGCGGCCCGCCGCGCATAGGCCGCGCGCTCTCGACCATCGCCGGAACGGGAGAGCCTTCAGTGCCAACGTCTCTTGGACGCGGTCCGCGCGATCGGCACCCGCCCCACCGCGATATCCCCCCAAAAAATCTGAAACTTCGTCGGATAATATTATTGCGTGGGAGAAGTAATCCGCATTTCCCCGCCGCGACACGTCGATTTGCTCTCGCCTCCGGGCGTCATGCATCAGCGCGTTCTCAACGAGGCGCGTCACCGGCTCGGCTACAAGTGCGAGGGATGCATCTTTAGGAACCGCGGGACTGAGCAATCGCGAACCCGGCAAGACGATCGAGGCCGATTGGATCAGGATTGCCAAGGTCGGACCGCAGGGGTGCAGGGGTATGCCCCGGGGGCGGCTCATTGATGGCCAAGCGTCAGTATATCTCCGGTTTTGCATTGGGCGGTACCGATGGGACACGGTTCTCACTAGTTGCGCCCGCGCGCTGACGGCGCTCGTGGTGAAGGATTGGCGCCATCGCGACTACTCCCGAGCAGCCTTGGCCCGGCGTGCTCCGGGCTGAGGCCACGCGCGATCATCCCCGCGTTCCCCGCAACCTCTTGGGCGTGAGGCTATTTGCTGTGTGTTTCGCGTCACGGCGGATGCCGCCTGCCTTTCTGTCTCCTGACAGGCCAAGGCTTTGGCTGCCCACTTGCCCAACTACCCAGCCGCCAGAACTCGGAACGCCCACCGCCGGCCAGAGTTGGATTCCAGTGTGGGGTGCGGCGATGTTGCCTCACGCTTGGCTGCCCCAGCCCCTTCTGCGGGATTTGCCCCCAAAGGGCCGGGGTCCCAAATATCGGAACCCCGATAAACCTCAGACATAGCCGCGTTGCCGCAAGCGCTTATGTTCAGAGCGTCAACGGACTCGACTGTTCCTGCAAGCGCCCGTCGGCCGACTTCTGGAGCCCCCTATGTGACTCTGTTTGTTGCCATCGCCCGCAATTTGAATAGAGAGCGCGCGAGTCGAGTCACCGGCTTTGCCGCGGCGACAATTGGCACCGCGGCGCTTATCGCCTGGTGGAGCGGGCTGCCGACGTTGTCGGGCTGGGGCTCGGGTTTCGCCACCACGAAACCTACGACGGCCTTGTGCGTCGCTACCCTCGGCCTCGCGCTCGTGCACCCTGGCAAGGACGCGCGTTTGGCGTTCGCGGTTGGTCTGGCGGTGACTGGTATCGCTGCGCTTGATCTGCTCGATCAATTCGGTATCGATTTTGGCATCAACTACTTGAACCACTTGCTGGTGCCGCGGGCTGCGGTTGCGGTGCCGGGACCTGAGACCTCCTTTCGTATGATAAACGGGGTGCCGGTGGCGCTCGCGCTCGCAGGCGGGTCGCTCGCGCTCAGCCGCTTCGAGAGGTATCACTTCGCCGCCACCGCCCTCGGCGTTCTTGCCAGCGTCATGCAAATGTTCGCTCTGCTCGCCTACCCTGGCGGCGGCCATAGGTTCTACAGCTCGGTCTGGATGCCCACACCGCTGACCGCGGTTGGCCTGCTTTGCGTCGCCGTCGCGACCGTTTTGCGAATCGGAGCAATGCCGGCACTCCGAAAGCCGCGACCGTTGTGGCATCTGCTGATCATGCTCGGATACGCGATCGTTGCGCCACTCCTGCTGTTCGGCCTGTACACGGGAATTCGCATCACTGACGCGCAGCACCGCCTTGCTCAGAATGACTTGATGAGCGGGGCACGTATTTTGTCGGCCGGAGTTGATCGCGAGATCATCGGCGAGATCGAGAGACTGCAGGCGTTGGGCGCCTCGCCGTCGCTCCGCCAGCGCGACCTCGTCGCATTTCAGCGCCAGGGCGAGGCCTCGTTAGCCTTGCGTCAAAGCGGCAACATCATCCTCGTCGATCGCAACATGCAGCAACTCGTCAATACCTGGCTGCCCTTCGGCAAGGCCTTGCCCAAGGTGACTGTTCCGGGCCCGGTAGAGAAGGCCCTCGCAACAGGTAAGCCGCAAGTAACCGGTCTATTCATGAGGCCTGTGACCAAACAGCTGATGTTCAGCATCATTGTGCCCGTTGAGATCGACGGGGAGAACCGTTATGCGCTGGTCAGGTCTCCCAATCAGCACGCCCTCGCCGGCGTGGTCACCGCGAATGAACTGCCGCCAGGTTGGCTGGCGGTGGTTGCCGACGCCGCGCACTGCATCATCGCACGCTCCGAACAGGCGGATGCGTTCATTGGGAAGGAGCTGCCGCCGGCGCAATGGCATCGCGCAGAACCCAGCGGCATATTCGAGTTTACCGACGCCGAAGGGCGACCATGGCTGCAGGGATACGCGCGGTCGGAACTGACCGACTGGGAAATCGCCGTTTGGGCGCCCAAGACTCTGCTAGAGGCTCCGGTTCGGGAGCTGTGGTGGACTATCGTCTTCACGGCGTTAGCGGCATTTGCGCTGGTGGCTACCTTGGCCTCATGGCTGGGCCGGCTTATCGCACGCTCGGTTGGTCAGGCGGCGCAAGCTGCGACCACTTTGGGAGAAGGCAGGGCGCTGCCATCGGACGAAACCCCGATCGCCGAGGTCGACACCCTCATGGCGGAGCTTCGACGGGCCGCCGCCAGGCGACAGGCGGCGGAGCATGACCTGCAGGCGAGCAAAGATCAGCTACAGGTAAGCAAAGATCAGCTGCAGGTGAGCAAAGATCGCCTTCAGCTTGCCCTCAACGCAGCCCTCCTCGGGTGGTGGCAGTACGATCCACTGCGCCGCGTGATCCTGGTAGATACGCGCTTAAAGGAAATTTTCGACTTTACGGCTGACGAGACGCCGCTCGAGGAGTTCGTTCAGCGGGTGCACCCGGACGACCTGGAAAGGGTTTTGGCGGACCGCGAGGCAGCGCTCAATCCCACCGATCCGAAGCCGTACGCGCATGAGTACCGGATTCGGCGGCGAGACGACGAGGTCCGCTGGGTCGACAGTCATGGGCTTGCTTATTTCGAGGGGGCTGGGCGTGAGCGACGAGCGGTGAGCTTTATAGGTACCGTCGCTGATATTACGCGGCGCAAGGAGCGCGAGGAAAGGGAGCGCCTCCTGATGCGCGAAGTCAGTCATCGCGCCAAGAACATGCTCAGCGTCGTGGACGCGATCGCTCACCAGACCGCCGCCAGAAATCCTGAAGATTTCATCGAACGCTTCTCCGAGCGCATTCAGGCGCTTGCGGCTAGTCAGGACCTCCTCATTCGGAGCGAATGGCGTGGGGCCGAAGTCGAGGACTTGGTTTGCGCCCAGCTCGCGCCCTTCGCCGACCTCATTGGTTCTCGTATCACGGTGCGTGGCTCCAAGGGGCGCCTGAAGGCGGCTGGTGCCCAAGCCGTCGGGCTCGCGCTTCACGAGCTTGCCACCAATGCGGGGAAATACGGGGCGCTCTCGATGGATACGGGTCGTGTTGATATCTGCTGGGCGATCGATGGCGACACCTTCACTATGAGTTGGGTCGAACGCGATGGGCCGCCCGTATCTGCTCCGAAGC
>JASHRR010001136.1 GCA_030037185.1 Xanthobacteraceae bacterium
GGCGCAGTTCCAGCGCTGATAGAACTGATGGATGCGGCGGTACCCCGCGCGATCCTCGGGAAAATCAGGAATCGGAGCGAGCGGATCCTCCAGCGCGACCCAGACGTAGCCGTAGCGTTCCTGCGCACAGAAGTGGCGCGCCTTCGCCTCGGGCACCGGCTGCTCGAAGGGAAATTGCGGAATGTTCACCAGCTTGCCGTTGCGATCGTACTGCCAGCCGTGATAGCCGCAGACGATGTGGCCGTTCTTCGTCCATCCCTTGGAGAGCTTGGCGGTGCGGTGGCAGCAGCGATCCTCAAGGCAGGCCGGCGCGCCGTGTTGATCGAGAAACAGCACGATGTTTTCGCCCAGTAACGTGAACGGCGCCGGGCCGTGGGCGAGTGCTGAGGTCGGAACGGTCGCATACCAGAACCGGCGAAACACCTTTTGGCGAGTGACAAGCACGCTTTGACCTCCCGTGACGGATATTTCTTGGCTATACGGTCATCGCGAGCCGAGCCAACAGCCTGGGGCGTCGGCGCGCCGTGAAGCGCCCTCGGCGTTGTCGATCAAACCTCACGCCTCCCGGACAGTCTCGCTTTCATGCCATCCGCCGAGGGCGAGCTTGGACAGCCCGATCATGCCGATGAACAGGCCGACGCCCGCGACGGTGATGAGAAACAGTGCGGCGAACATGCGCGGAATGTCCAGCTGAAAGCCGGATTGCAGTATCTCGTAAGCGAGGCCGGAATTGCGGCCTCCCGTACCCGCGACGAACTCGGCGACGACGGCGCCGATCAATGCAAGTCCGCTCGAGATGCGCAAACCGGCGAAAAAATAGGGCAGCGCACTCGGGATGCGCAATCGCAGCAGAGTTTGCAGCCGGCCGGCCTTGTTCATGCGAAACAGGTTCTCGAGACCGGGATCGACGCTGCGCAAGCCGAGGGTGGTGTTGGAGATGATCGGGAACAGAGCAACCAGCGTTGCGCACAAGGTCAACGCCACCTGCGTGTTCTTCACCAGGATGATGACAAGCGGGGCGATTGCGACGATCGGCGTTACCTGCAGCAGCACCGCATAGGGAAACAGGCTGATCTCGATCAATCGGCTTTGCACGAACAGGAAGGCCGTGAGTGTCCCGATGATGATCGCTGCGGCAAATGCCTCGAGCGTCACACGCAATGTCATTGCGAGTGCGCGCAGCAGGGTCGGCCAGTCGGCGAGGAGCTTTTCGGCGATGTCGCTCGGCTTCGGAAACAGGATGGCCGGCACCTCGGCCGCGCGGCAGGCTACCTCCCACACGGCGACGATGACGATGCCAACCAGCACGGGCGCAGCGATTCGCTGAAAGCTCTCCGACTCGATGAGCGGGCGCGTCATGGCAGTACCTCGCGGCGCGGCAGCGATGCGTCGCTGAGCGCCGCCGAGAGCGCCCGGCAGTACTCAGCAAACCGCGGGCTGTTGCGGAACGATTCGTCGCGCGGCATCGGCTCGTCAATGGTGAGTGCGGTGAACACGCATCCCGGACGCGCCGCGAGCACGACGACGCGAGTCGACAGGAACACCGCCTCGTAGATGGAATGGGTGACGAACACCGTGGTTAGGCTGCGTTCCGACGACAGGCGGGCGAGATCGGCATCGAGGCGGTTGCGGCTGAACTCGTCGAGCGCACCAAACGGCTCGTCCATCAGCAGCAGCGTCGGCTCGATCACCAGCGCGCGGGCGATGGAGACGCGCATGCGCATGCCGCCGGAGAGCTGGCGCGGATAGTGTTGCGCAAAATCCTTCAGCCCGACACGCACCAAGGCGTCGGCCACGCGCGGCCCCGATGCCCCCTTGGCAATGCCGGCAAGATCGAGCGGCAGGCGCACGTTGACCTCGACCCGCGCCCACGGCATCAGCGTCGGGTCCTGGAACACGAAGGCGATCCGCCGGTTGAGCGCATCAAGCCGGTCAAAGCCGCCCCGCCACCACTGGATCCGTCCGCCGGTCGGCTCCAGCAGATTGGCGATCAGCTTCAGGAGCGTGCTCTTGCCGCAGCCGGAGGGGCCGATCAGGGTGACAAACTCGCCTTCGAACACGGTGAGATCGACCGGCGCGAGGGCGCGCGTCCCGTCCGCATAGACCTTGTCGGCAGACAGCACCTCAACGGCGGGAACCCGCACCGACGCTCGCTCCGCCGCCATGGCTTGTCGAGTCAGCAGACGCGCCGCCAGGATGGTCATGTGCCGATTTTGAGGGCCTTCACGAACTTGTCGGTAAACGCAGCCTTCCAGTTCACGCTCGGCTTGAGCAGCCCCGCCGAAACCATGTAGTCGTAGGTCGTCTTGAAGCGCGCTTCGGTGATGATGCCGATGCCGTGGGTGGCGGCGTCGCCGTCGTCAAGCGCCTTGAGCTCCTTCAATCGCTGGATGCCGAATGCGATCTGGTCGTCTGGCATGTTAGGGTTGTCGGCCCTGATGAGGGCATTGGCCGGACCAGGGTTCTTCATATAGTCACGCCAGCCCTCCATTGACGCCTTGACGAAACGCGCGACGACGTCGGGTTTCTTGTCCAGGAAGGCTTTGGTCACCACAATGGTCGTGCCGTAGGGCGGATAGCCTTCCTTGGCGAACAGGAAGAACTTGACCGGCACCCCTTGCTTCATCGCCGCAAAAGGCTCCGACGTTGGATAACCCTGCTGCACTGTGTTCTTGTCGGCAAAGAACGGCTGCAGGTTGAACGTATAAGGCCTGGTCTGCTCCTGGCTGTAGCCGTATTTCTGCTTCAACCACGGCCACCAGGTCGTATACGCCGACGATGCCGCCAGGATGGTTTTGCCCTTCAGTGCGGCAAGACTCGCTACGTCGTCGTGCGTCATCATTCCCTGGAGATCGAACTGGAACGACGCCGCGACGGTGGTGACCCCAAGCCCCTGCTCCAGCGCCTTGAACACCTGAAAGTCATAGCCGATCATCATGTCGGCCTCGCCGGCGATGAGCAGCTGCATCCCGTTGACCTGTGGTCCTCCCATCTTGATGGTGACGTCGAGACCTGCCTTTTCATAGAGGCCCGTCGCCTTTGCCTCGTAGAAACCGCCATGCTCCGCCTGGGCAAACCAGCTCGTGAGGAATGTCACCTTATCGGCTGCGCATGCCGGGGCGTCGCAAAGCACAATGGCGGCCACCGCGAGCTTCAGGGCTTTGCCGAAGAAATTCCTGGGCTTCATAGCGGCCTCCTGTTCGGTCCGGCTAGCGGGACCGCTGGAACCGCGGCCACCCCAAAATCCAGACCGTTCCGCGCGTTTGAACAAAGCTGCGCCACGCCCGCCCAAAGATTGGGCGCCCGGAAGTGCGTAACAATCCCGCCGGGGCCGGTGACCAGCAAACCCAACCGATTCCGATCAGTCTTGACCTCCACCAGCCGCGAATGCTCGCACAACCGCGCGCCGGGCACGTTCGGAGCAATGACACCGAGCTTCTCGGGGGACGTTATGCAGGAAAAATGCCAACGGCGGAGGCGAATTATGCCTGACGGCTAACGCTGGCAATTGTGCTCGGCTCGCCAACTCATGCGGTCGATGATCGTTGGGTCATTGGCTCGTGACAGCGTCGCTCGCCGCCGAACCACCAGACCACTGAGCAACACTTCGTCTTGAAGCCCGCCGCAGGAGTCTGTCACAATGACGAGTGGGCCCGTAAGGGGGACGATAAGTTGGTTTCGACTGGCACGACCTCGTCCAATTCGTCCGTATCGGTTTCTTCGGGAGCTTCCGCCGCCCGTTCCGCCACAGACCCGGCGACCCAAACCGGCCCGCCATGATCACCGCAACCGGAGTGTCGCTCGAACAGCTTAACGCAGCCAGCGCGGATGACTTCGTGGCTGCGCTGGGGGGCGTCTACGAACGCTCGCCCTGGGTGGCGGCCGCCGTCGCCGGTCAGCGGCCCTTCGCAACGCTGGCCTCGCTTAATGCCGCCATGGTGGCGGCGGTGCGCACGGCATCGCCCGAGCAGAGACG
Organism: Xanthobacteraceae bacterium; assembly: GCA_030037185.1. Next base: position 3,977 of record JASHRR010001136.1, read on the forward strand.
CGCTCTTATCGAACTCCACCCGGACCTTGCTGGCAAAGCTTTGCGCAATCTCACTGCGGAATCGAAATCCGAACAGGGCGGGGCGGGGCTCGATGCGCTGTCGGAACGCGATTACGCGCGGTTTCAGCGCCTTGGCGATGCCTACCGACAGAAATTCCGCATGCCGTTCATCATTTGCGTGCGCCGCCATACCAGGGATTCAATACTCCGGCAGTACCAGCGGCGCCTGCACAGCAGCTTCGATGCTGAATTCGACGCTGCGCTCGCGGAGATTCTTCGCATCGCCGCGCTGCGGCTCCGCGACCGCGTCAAGGCCACCGATGAACTGCCGGTTATCGGCTGCCTGTCAACGCATGTTCTGGATAACTATGATGGTTGTCCGGCACAGGGGATGCCTTTGAGACTTTCTGAACTCGGCGACGACGGTGCACGCCGAGCAATCATCGAAACCGTGACCAACCACGACGGCCGCACCGACTCGCCACTGATTGCAGGTCGCCCGATACCCATTGGCTGCTATGAGCTGCGTTTCGACGTTGGGCAGTACTATGCGCGGCGCAAAATACCCACCGCCGATCCCGCGTTTTTGCAATCGGTGCCGGTCGAGTTCTCGGTCGCAGAACCCGAGACCCATTATCATATTCCGCTGCTGGTGACGCCATGGAGTTTCTCGACCTATCGAGGCTGCTAGAGCCTGTTGATAAAAAAGGACGCGTAATGAATGCAATCAGCATCAACGCGGCTCCGTTCACGTTCGGCGCGCGGATGGAGGCTGAGGCAGTGCCGAAAACCCCAATTCCGCTCACGTTGCCCGATCGGCAAAGCATCATTCACGTGCGCCGGAGCGCAGAACCGCGAAACTGAAATCCTCCTTGCGATTAGCGTCGTCCGGTCCGCAAGCAAAGGAGGAATTTTCATCTGCAGCGCCCCAAGGTGTCCTTCCCATGAGCGATTTTGACTTGATCATTGCCGGCGGCACGGTGGCGACGGCGTCCGACACTTTCAAAGCGGATGTCGGTATCCGCGACGGCCGGATCGTCGCACTGGCGGCCGGTCTGAAAGACGCCATGCGGACGATCGACGCCACAGATCGCCTCGTGCTGCCCGGCGGCATCGACAGCCACGTGCACATTTCCCAGCCCACCGCCCCCGGGATCGTCATGGCCGACGATTTTGAAAGCGCGACGCGGTCGGCGGCGTTCGGCGGCAACACCCTGGTCATGCCCTTTTGTCTGCAGCAGAAGGGCGCGAGCCTTCGGCAGGCAGTGAAAGACTACCACTCCCTGGCGGACGGGAAATGTTACGTCGACGTGAGCTTTCATCTGATCATTTCAGATCCCCTGGCGACCGTGCTGGGTCAGGAATTGCCGGCGCTGGTTGCGGACGGATACACCTCATTCAAGGTGTTCATGACCTATCAGGACCTCGCGCTCACAGACATCGAACTCCTTGAGGTCTTCTCGGTCGCCCGCGAGACCGGCGCCTTGGTCATGGTGCACGCCGAGAACTACGATGCCATCCGCTTTCTGACCGGCAGGCTGGAACGCGCAGGCAAGACGGCGCCCCACTATCACGCAACCTCACGCCCGATTGCGGTCGAACGTGAGGCAACCTACCGCGCCATCAGCCTCGCCGAGCTTGTCGATGTGCCGATCATGATCGTGCACGTCTCCAACGGCGAAGCGATGCAGGAGATTGAGCGTGCACGAGCACGCGGCCTCAAGGTTTTTGGCGAGACCTGCCCGCAATACCTCGTGCTGACCGAGAAAGACCTCGAAGGACTGAATATGGAAGGCGCAAAGTATGTCTGCAGTCCGCCTCCGCGCGACCGCGCCAGCCAAGAAGCCTGCTGGAGCGGCCTGCAACGCGGCGTTTTCCAGACATTTTCGTCGGACCATTGTCCGTTCAGATACGATGATCCTGTCGGCAAGCTTACCCCCAAAGCTCGCACCAGCTTCCGGTGGGTGCCGAACGGCATACCGGGCGTCGAGACGCGTCTGCCCATCCTGTTTTCAGAGGGCGTCGTGAAAGGCCGGATCACGCTCAACCAATTCGTGGCGTTCACCGCGACCAATCATGCCAAAGTATATGGGCTTCATCCGCGTAAAGGTACGATCGCTGTAGGCTCCGACGCAGACGTTGCGATCTGGGATCCCAGCCGAAGCGCCAAGATCACTGCCGTCGATCTGCACCATGGCGCCGATTACACGCCCTACGAAGGTTGCGAGGTCACCGGCTGGCCGGTGACGACCATCGTCCGCGGGAAGGTTGTCGTTGATCGCGGCGAGCTCGTAGGAACGCTCCAACACGGAGTCCATGTAGAGCGCGCCCCCTCAGACTATGCGGTGCCGGCAAGCAAACGCGTCCTTATGGCATGAGCGTTGCCACATCGTCATGATAATGCGCCCGCCTCGGTGCGCGTCGGTTGCCGCAGACGATCGGGCGGCCGCATTTGAACACCAACGCCGAGGCTAAGATTGGTCTCTCTCTTGAGGCGCAAAACTGCTCGACGGCCAAGGCTGCGCGCATAAGCTATGACGCTGGGGCCGCGATCCATCGGGCGCTCGACTTGGCGGACAAGCCGTTTGGACTATTTTGGCGGTGCGCCGGCTGCGAGCCAGGCCGCAATGATTGCGCGCTCCGTACCTGTCATCTCGGTGATGTTGCCCGGTGGCATGGCGTTCGACCACACGGCATTGCGGCCGATTAATCGGGCGTTGCGGCGGACGTAATCGGCTCCATCGAGACGCACCGCCTTCGGCGCCGTCGCCAAAGAGGGCCACACCGGCTGAGCGGCGTGGCACATGCTGCACCGCGTACCGACGATCCGTTCGACCTGAGCGAAACTCGCCCCGGACGCTTGCGCGGCGCCCGTCTCGCGCGCCCCGGCTCCTGCCAGGAACGCGATCGCCGCCATTCCAGCCGCGGCAACACCCCACACCCACCACGGCGAACCCACACCGGCGTGACGCGAATTGAAGAAGTGCCGAATGATCGGACCCAGGGCGAGGATAATTGCAACAATCAGCCAGTTGTAACGCGTCGCGAACAGCAGCGGGTAATGATTGCTAATCATCAGCACGATGACCGGCAACGTCAGATAATTGTTGTGAACCGACCGCTGCTTGCCCGCCTTGCCAAGTTGCGGATCGGGCGGCTGACCGGCCAGCAATGCCGCCACCGTTTTCTTCTGATTGGGAATGATTACCACAAACACGTTCGCCACCATGATGGTGCCGATGATGGCACCGATCTGGTTGAATGCCCCGCGCCCGCTCAGAACATGCGTGAACGCATAAGTCAGGCCAATCAGAAAAGCATAGCCGCCGATGACAAAGGCAAGTTCGTGCTCGGCAACACGCGTCCGGCAGGCGCCTTCATAAAGCAGCCATGCAAGCGCAAGGCTCACCAGACTGAACAGGGCGGCCTGTGCCGGGCTCAGATCGAGAACGGATTTGTCGACAAGAAACAGGTCGGCATCAAGATAGTAAACGATGACAACCAGCACGAAGCCCGACAGCCAGGTCGCGTAGGCTTCCCATTTGAACCACGTCAGCTTGTCGGGCATAGATTCGGGCGCTACCAGGAATTTCATGAGTCGATAGAAGCCCCCGCCATGGACCTGCCAAGCTTCACCGGCGACGCCTTCAGGCAGGTCTTTGCCACTCTGCAAGCTAAGATCGAGATGGATGAAATAGAACGAGCTGCCGATCCAGCCGATTGCGGCCACGACGTGCAGCCAGCGAAAGACCAGACCGGCCACGTCTATGATGATCGAATCCCACATCATCGGCTGCTCCTCACGACTGGCGGGAATACAAGCAGGCCCCGGCTCATCAATGGAGCAACAACGATACCAAATGCGTCGGCCGGGATAACCGAGCAGGAGCGGGAGGAATTTTCGTCGACAGAAATTTCGGGCTGCACTGATCCTTCCTCAGCGGATGCTCGCCAGCTCTCAAAAACCATGCCATCTGGCGCCGATCAGATCGGCAGTAGCGGTTTGGTCGCTGCCGAGAGCGATGCCACGGCTTAGCCCGCCTGACTGGCATGGGCCTTGCGTTTGCGTCCGGGCAGAGGAGACGGGACGCGTGTTTTTCCGGGGCGAACCGAGAAGCCGCGATTTTCGGGCGCTCGACCCCGAAAACAAGCTGATCCTGGCGAACTCGCCTTGGGGCAATGTCGTGGTGCTGGCCTTGGCGCGCGAATTGCGTCAGATTTGGCATGCTTACGGTGGCTACCCAGTGGTTCGGGCTTCCACACGACCTTGACGGTCCGATCGAGACGGTTCACCGGATTCGCCGCAGAGGTATCGAGACTTTGTTGATGCTCGAATTGCGCCTCGATCTTATGGAGACGGCGACAGCGAAGAATTTCGTTGCGTCCGCGATGGTCATAGAAAAGGAGTTCACGCATCCGATGGTCCGCGCGATCATGGCTGAATCGCACAACACGTCAATGTAGAAGGCGCTGGTGGCGATGCGGCCAACACCACTGCTGCCCTTGGAAAACCGCCGATCATCAGGTCGGCGGCTTGATCGCTTTGTTGCGTGACGTGGCCGCATTTCCTCTCAGACGCCTGTACACCGCCAATGCCGATCACATTCGCTGACATAAAATGGCCGACGGAGCGCCGTTACTGGATCGTCAACGCACGCATACCGGCATGTTTGCTAGGTGAGGGCGAGGTCCTGACCGCACCACTAGACAGTGAGGGCGTGGCCAAGGCGGACCTCTTGATCCACGACAGCAAGCTTGCCGGCATCGAAACCGTGCTTGACCAGCGCGCCGATGGCATTGCCTGCGTCGACATTGGCGGCCGACAGGTCTGGCCAACGCTGATCGACATCCACACCCACCTGGACAAAAGCCACACGGTGGAGCGCAGTCCGAATCCGGACGGCACTTTCCATAATGCGCGTCTCGCAGCGATTGCAGACCGGCCGAACTGGACCCCGGCGGATTTGGCAAGGCGCATGGATTTCGGACTGCGGTGCGCCTACGCGCACGGGGTCTCCGCCATTCGCACCCACATCGATACCTATCCTGACTCCGCCGAGCGCAGCTGGCGCGTTGTTTGTCAGATGCGCGACACCTGGAAAGGCCGGATCGAACTGCAAGCGGTGTCGCTCTGTCCGATCGATCTTTTGGCGGGCGAATTCGGCGACCGCGTCGCGGCGTTGGTCGCCAGGTGCGGCGGCCTGCTCGGCGCAGTCACCCGCCCCGCAGCCGGCGACCACGGCGCCCCGCTCAACATGGACGTGCTGCTCGACCGCCTTTTCGACATGGCCGCTCGATACGATCTCGACGTCGACCTCCATGTCGACGAGACGCACGATCCCGCCGCCGCCACGCTGCCCTTTATCGCCCGCGCGGCAATGCGGCACGGTTATCAGGGGCGGGTGGTGTGCGGACACTGCTGCAGCCTTGCGATGCAGGGGCAGGCCGACATCGATCGCACCCTCGACCTCATAGCCGAAGCCGGCACTGCAGTGGTGACGCTGCCGACTGTGAACATGTATCTGCAGGACCGCCGCCTAGGCCGCACGCCACGATGGCGCGGCGTCACCGTTGCTCACGAAATGATCCGGCGTGGCATAGTGGTCGCGGCCGCGGGTGACAATTGTCGCGACAGCTTTTATGCCTACGGCGATCATGATGTCGTCGACACCTATCGCCAGGCCGTGCGTATCCTGCACATGGATCATCCGCTGACAGGCTCGCCGACCTTGGTTGGAACGGCGCCGTCGATCATCGGCAAGCTCGGACATAACGGGCGCTTGGTGGTCGGCGCTCCGGCTCAGTTGATCGTGTTCAACGCACGCACGCTCAACGAAATCGTCTCCCGACCACATCCGGATCGGTTGATCATTCGCGACGGCAAACGGGTCGTCTCGACGCCACCCGATTATTCGGAGCTTTGGGAGGAGCGATAATGCACTGGCCCGATCAGCGCGACCAGCCGGCCGTCGCGGCTACCGATACCCGCTACACCTTGGATTCGCCAGTGATTCGCCAGCTGCGCGCGGCCGGTTCGCAGGAAGCTCACTGTGCGGAGAACAGGATGTCTTGCGCGCCGTTCCAAAGCACGAGTTCGCCCAGCGTTCGAAGATTTTCACGCCCCTCCACGATGGTGAGGAAATGGTTGCCCGCAAGCTGTCCGACCTTGCTCGAAAACCGGACCGCGCCGTATGCGAGCAGGATTTCGGTTTCGCTCGTTCCTCCCGGATAGAGAATGACGTCGCCAGGAGCCGGGTGGCTGGTGGCATTTTCGTACACTAGTCCGAGATCGAGGCTGCCCAGCGGAATCCAACAGCCTTCTCCGCTCCAGCGCACGTGAATTATCCTTTGCCGATA
>JASHRR010001137.1 GCA_030037185.1 Xanthobacteraceae bacterium
CAAGACGGCAAAGCCCGGTTATGTCAGCCTCGGCATCGCCCGCGTGCTGGAGATCCGCGACAAGCAGATCGTCTTCGACGAAAAATACGTGCCGCCTGTGCTCGTGTGCAGCGCCCACCCGACCGTCGGCGGCTGGATCGATCGCGTCATCGGCTGGATCGACAACAGGCTGGAAGAACTGGCGCGCTACGCCGCCGACCCGACCGCGGGCGGAGGCTTGCAGAGCGTCGATTATCTGGTTCTGCAGCTATTGAACCGGCATATCGCGGTGCTCAGGCATTACCGTACCTGCGGCTATCTGCATCCGGAACGACTGTTCGACGAACTCCTGCGCCTTGCCGGCGAGCTTGCGACCTTCGCCACGCGTGAACGCCGCGCCCGCGAATACCCGGTCTACGACCAAGATGACCTTGAGAACGCGTTCGGCCCGGTGATGCGCGATCTGCAGGACTTCCTCAGTGCCAGATTCGGCCGCCGCGCGATCCGCCTTGAGATCATCGAACGCGCCCACAATGCATTCGTTTCGCCGATCCGTGACCGCGCCTTGTTTCGCAACGCCACTTTCGTGCTCGAGGTCGCAGCGCGCCGCCCGCTCACCGAAATTCAGAGTCATTTCCCGCATCTTTTCAAGGTCGGCCCCGACACAAAGATGAACGAGATCGTGCACGCTCACCTGCCCGGCGTCCCGCTCGTCCATCTGCCGACACCGCCGCCGCAAATCCGTGCGATCACCGACCACATCTATTTCTTCTTCGACCGCCAATCGCCGCTGTGGCCGGAATTCTCGACGGCGAGCACCATTGGGATGCACTTTTCCGGCGATTGGCCGGAGCTTGAGCTTGAATTGTGGGCCGTGCTGGAAGATCGGCGATGAGCGACAACGTTCCACCACGCAATCCATTCGGCATCCCGGGCGAACGGACCGTCGTGCGCCCCAATCCCGGAGGACGGCGCCCGGTGGCGCCGCCGGCGTCCGGCGCGCCGGCCGCGCCGTACAATCCGGTATCGCGAGAACAAGGACCGCCGCAGCCTGCCGCGGCCCCGGCAACGCCCTATGCTCCGCCTCCTGCGCCTGCAGATCGCAGCCCCGACGACTGGATCAAGGCGCGGGCTCAAGCGGCAGAGCCGGTCGCGCAGGCGCGCCTCCCCGAAATCAGGATCGACGAACTCGTCGCGCCGAACGAGAATCCGATCCTGCGCTCCGCCGGTCCGCTCCTGCTTCTGCTCGGGCGCTTGCGCGTCACGCTTGCCCGCGCCTCGTTCGCGAGCCTGATGGAACAGGTCGCAGAGGCGATCAAGTTTTTCGAGCGAGACATCCGCTCCGCCGGCATCTCCGAGGCGCAGGCTAACTCCGCCAAATACATCATTTGCGCAACCGCCGACGACATCGTCCAGAACATCCCGACCGAGGATCGCCACGTCTGGACGCAACACAGCATGCTGAGCCGTTTCTTCGGCGAACGCGTCGGCGGCGTGCGCTTCTTTGACGAACTCACGCGGCTCAAGCAGGACCCGGTCGTCAACTATGACCTGCTGGAGTTGCAGCACACCTGCCTGGCGCTCGGCTTCCATGGCATCCATCGCACCTCCGCCGGTGGCGTCGCCACGCTGCAGCAGATCCAGCGCGATCTTTACGAGACGCTGCGCCGGTTGCGGCCGAAGATCCCCCGCGGTTTATCGCCGCGCTGGCAGGGACAACAGCTGGCAAGCCGGGCGCCGCGGTTGCGCGTGCCGTGGTGGGGCGTGCTGGGCGTGGTCGGCCTCCTGCTGTTCGGCATCTACTTCGTTCTGCTCTATTGGCTCACCGGCGGCGTCGACCCGGCGGCGGCGCAGATGGCGGTACTCCACGAGACCGGCAAGCTGTCGATTGCTCGCGCCCCTTCGCCAGCCTCGGCGCCGCCCCCGCCGCCCGAGCCCGATCAGATTACCCAGTTGCAGCGCATCTGCGCCGCCCTCGCGCCCGAGGTCGCCGCCGACAAGGCGAGCGCCGAACAGAGCGCAAACCAGATCACCGTCCGGGTCGGCAATGTCATCCTGTTCGATTCGGGCTCGGCCAGGGTCCTCGATCAGTTCAAGACCGTGGCCGCCCGTATCGCGCAGGCGCTCGACAAGGAAGAGGGCTTCATAAAAATCGTCGGACACACCGACAATACGCCGGTCACCCGCAGCAATGTCCGCTTCCCGGACAACTATCATCTCTCTGTCGAGCGCGCCAAGAGCGTCGCTGCGCTGTTGCGGCCCTACCTGGCCAGTCCGGATCGCCTGCAAACCGAGGGCAAGGGCGAGACGGCGCCGATCGCCGACAACAGAACTCCCGAGGGGCGCGCCAAGAACCGGCGAGTCGAAATCCTCATTCCACGAACCGACACCGGCCCGGTCGCCCAGAGGACGTGCCCACGGTGAGGAGTGACAAGCCATGATGGGCATTTCTTCGACCGCCATCCTGCGGATCGTCCTCGCCGGAATCGGCCTCACCTCGGTCTGCGCCCTTATATATCTCGCCGGACCTTTGATCTCGATCGGCGGCTGGC
>JASHRR010001138.1 GCA_030037185.1 Xanthobacteraceae bacterium
CTCGGAGCGGACGGGGAGAGGATACTCTCGGGCAATGTGGGGCTGCTGTTGAAATACGCCATTCCCTGATCGGGAATATCTAATTACCACCCAAGCCTCTTGAGCAGGCGTCTGGAGCTATGCGGCGCTCATGGGCTCTCGTGCTTTTGCGCCCCTTCGGCCATCGCCGCCCACCGTTTCTGGAGCTTGTTGGCGCGCCACAGCCTTTGCATTCCAACTCGGACATCGACGCCAGAGTGGAGCAATTGCGGGCGTGCCCAGCGCCCAGCGGCGCTGAGGCGGCGCGACGCGCTTGCGACGGGCGCCCGTATTGCAAAGGCGCGAGTACCTGGATGACCTCTTGTGGAGTGGGCTCGCCCGGTTAGCGTGTACGTCAGGTCGTGCGTATCGCGGTTCGCCATATCGACGTCGGTCTTGACGTAAGGCGCGCCGTTTGGCGTCCATTGCGAGCACACAAGGCTGCCCGGCTTCACCACGCCGTCGCGCTTCCAGGCGCGTACGTCGATCTGAGTTGCCCTGGCCTTCACAGGCGGCCTCTTTGAGGCTACCCATTGGGGGCAAATCCTTCGGATGCTATGTGCCGGCGGCGATTCGCGACGTATATCCTGGCCCGGTAAGGGGAGGACGAATGAATGAAACCGTTCTTTAGTCTGTGCGTGTGCCTGCTGTTGACGGCCTGTCTGACGGCGGAGGAACGCATGGAGGCCGCGCGACAGCGCAACGACGCCCAGGACGACGCGGAGTGTCGGTCATCTGGGGCTAAGCCCAGTGATCCGGCCTACGTGCAGTGTCGGCAACAACGCGATGCGGCGCGTCTCGATGCGGAGCGGACGCGGTCCGATGCGGCGATGTCCGCAATCATGGCGGGGCCGTCGGGGAACTGCGTGCGCGGCAGCAATAATTGCTTCTGATCCGCCGAGGGGTGTCTAACCGCAACCCGAAGAGCGAGGCGGGCGACGCACCGATCCCGCCGCCCAGCACCTGGTCGTATGGTGAAAACCGGCCATGCGCGCGACCAAGCCACTCCGGCGGCAGCCCGTCAGCGGCCGGCGGGCGTTGCCCGCGATGGTGGAGCTGATGGCGATCTATCACAATGGCGACAAGCCATCACTTTGTTTGGGTTTGCCGATATCCTATCGCTTGAGCCGGTAGCCCGTCTTGAAAATCCACCACACCACGGCAAGGCAAATGCCCAGGAAGATCCCCGTCATGGCGAGGCTGATGCTCACGCTGACATCCGCGATGCCGTAAAAGCTCCAGCGGAAGCCGCTGATCAAATAGACAACCGGATTGACGAGAGCAATTTTCTGCCAGATCGGTGGCAGCACCTTGATCGAGTAGAAGCTGCCGCCGAGAAAGCTCAGCGGAGTAATGACGAGCAGCGGCACGACTTGCAGCTTCTCGAACCCGTCCGCCCAGACGCCGATGATGAAGCCGAGCAAGCTGAACGTCACCGCGGTCAGCGCCAGAAACACCACCATCCAGGCTGGGTGGTCGAGCCGTAACGGCACGAACAGCCCGGCCGTGGCCAAAATGATCAATCCCAGAATGATCGATTTGCTCGCCGCGGCGCCTACGTATCCGAGCACGATTTCGAAGGCGGATACTGGCGCCGACAAAATTTCGTAGATGGTGCCGGTAAATTTCGGAAAATAGATCCCGAACGACGCATTGGCGACGCTCTGGGTCAGCAGCATCATCATCATCAGGCCCGGCACGATGAAGGCGCCGTAACTCACTCCCTCGATCTCGGTGATGCGCGAACCGATGGCGGCGCCGAACACCACGAAATATAGCGATGTCGAAATCACCGGCGAGACAATGCTTTGCAGCAGTGTGCGAGCCGTGCGCGACATCTCGAAAAGGTAGATCGCCCGAATGGCCCGAACATTGACGACGCCGGCCTGCCACGCGCGCTGCGATGCCAGCCGCCCAAGAGCCTGAACCGCTCGAAAGTTCATGATCGCGGCCTCACCAATCCGACGAAAATGTCTTCGAGCGAGCTTTCCGTGGTCTGCAGGTCGTGAAACCGGATTCCGGCTCGATCGAGGTCGGCAAGCAACGCAGTGATTTCGCTGCGCTCGCCCTTGCTGTCATAAGTGTAGATCAATTCGTCACCATCGGGCGACAGGGTGAGATCATAAGGGGCCAGCGCAGGCGGAACGGCATCGAGCCGCCGATCGAGCTGCAGCATCAACTGCTTCTTGCCGAGCTTGCGCATCAACTCGGCCTTTTGCTCGACCAGAATGATCTCGCCCTTATTGATGACGCCGATTCGATCGGCCATTTGTTCGGCCTCTTCGATGTAGTGGGTGGTGAGGATGATGGTGACGCCGGAAGCGCGCAACTCGCGCACGGTCTGCCACATGTCTTTGCGCAATTCGACGTCGACGCCTGCTGTCGGCTCATCGAGAAAGAGAATTTGCGGTTCGTGCGACAATGCCTTTGCAATCATGACGCGGCGCTTCATGCCGCCGGACAGGGTGATGATCTTGCTGTCCTTGCGGTCCCAAAGCGAAAGCTCCCTGAGCACTTTTTCGATATGGCCGGAATTGGCAGGCTTGCCGAACAGTCCGCGGCTGAACGACACCGTGTTCCAGACGGTTTCGAACGCGTCGGTCGTCAGCTCCTGCGGAACGAGCCCGATCAGCGACCGCGCCTTGCGGTAACCCGCAATGATGTCGTGACCGCCGACCAGGGCGGTGCCGGAGCTGGGATTGACGATCCCGCAGACGATGCCGATGAGGGTCGTCTTGCCGGCGCCGTTCGGACCCAATAGCGCGAAGATTTCTCCGCGATGAATGTCAAGGCTGACATCCTTGAGCGCATGAAAGCCGGGCGCGTAGATCTTTGACAGACGGGATATCGAGATCACAGGCTGCATGACAATGATGACACCTGGCCGGTTGACAGGCGGGATTCAAGGCGGCCGCGCTTTTTTTCAACAACAACCCTGTGCGCCCTTGCCACTCCTCACAAGAGGTCAGGCCGCTTTACCTCGCCGGGCGGGTCGGATCGGCGAGATCCCTCGGTGCGGCGGCGATCTCCTGTTTGGTCATGGTGTTGACGTTGTCGATGATCTTGAGAAAAGCCCGGGTTGCCGCCTCGATGCCCCAGGCCGGCACCAGGTCCGCAGTGTCGAGCGTCGTATGGTAGATGACGTGATCGATGATGTGGAAGCTCGGCGCCTTCATGTAGATTTGCGACAGCTCGCCGCCGGGACTGACCTCGGACTTGCGGTAGGTCGCAACACCGAACTCGAGAAATGTCCGGCGCACCAGCGCCCGCAGCGCATCGCTGCCGCCCACAAACCACCGTCGTGCGCTGACTTCGTTTGCCGTCATGATGCCGGCGTCGAGGCTGTAGAGCAGTGTCTGGGAGGGATGTTCGGCGTTGACGATCAGCGCGACCTTGCTCCAATCGTAGTTGTCGCGCACAGAGCGGATGCCCGCGGAGCCGTGGTGGTGATCCGGCGTCGTCAGAAACACCAAAGTGCGCGGCCGCTGGGCCTGCGGCACGGCGGCGTAGTGGCGGGCGATGTCGAGCATCATGGCGAGCCCGGAGGCGTTATCCATGGCGCCCTCGAAGAAGGCGTCGGTGTGCGCCATGATCAGAATCTGTTCGTCGCTCATCCCCGGCAGGACGCCCCAGATGTTGGCTGTTTTGAGGCCGCTGCGCCGCTCGGTCGCGAGCCGCAGCTGGAACGAAACCGCCCGGCCCTTCTCGAGCTGATCGCGGATCAGGTTGGCTTCATCAGGCGCAATGGTGACGGTGGGGGCCGCGGCGCCAACGGCCCCCTCGGGCTCCGACTGCGCATTGCCGGGGAATCCCATCTCGACCAGAATGATTGCCGCGCCGGCATCGTCGGCCCGCCGCACGGCGCCGCTCCAGTCGGCCGAATGGTCTCGCCCGCCCGGCGTCGGGATCGAGTAGATCAGCACGGTCTTGCCCTTCACGTCGCGGTCCTTAAAGTCGGCCGCAGTGCCGAGGCCCACCCAGACCACCGGCGCCACGATGCCGTTCGGCGTGGTGGAAGGCGATTCGGTGATCGGGAAAACACTTTTGAGCGCCGTGGTTCGGCCGTCGCTCGTGAACTCCGCCGTCCACGCGGTTGGGTACCACAGCGGCTTCATGGCGATCTCCTGTCGCCGCACGTCCGCGAGGCCGAGTTTGTTGAACCGGGCGATGACCCAGTCCTGGGTCATTCGATCATACGGTGTGCCGGCAATGCGTCCCCAATACTGGTTTCCGTCGTCGCGGCTTTTGCGGGAGATGGCGGTGACCTCACCCACCAGGGACTTGATTTTCAGGGCATCGACATCGGCGTAAGCTTCGGCGCCGGGCGGCAGCGGAAAACGGATGTAGTCCTCGTCCGGGAGATAAAGGTCCTTGCCGTCTTTCGGCAAGCCGAGCGTGCGGCCGAACCGCCCGGTGGGTCGCGACAGGGTGGCAAGCGCCGGCGGATTGCGCTCGGCTGCGGAGCGCTGATCTGCCTGGGCCTGGAGAACTTGCGCCGGACATGCCTGCGCCGATAGCGCGAGGAAGCCTGTTGCGGCAAGCGTGGCGGCGGCGCGACGGTGGTCGGGCTTCATGCTGGGCGTTCCTTCCATCCCGGGCCGCGCAACCTAGGGCGCTGCGCGGCAGGGGCTTCAGTTTGGAATACTGTTATTTGTTTGGCGCAATCACGCCATGCGGTTGGTGAGCGTGCCGATGTCCTCGATCCACAGCCTGACCACGTCGCCCGGCTTGAGAAACTCCCCCCGCGCGGCGCCGACGCCGGCCGGCGTTCCGGTCAGGATCACGTCGCCAGGCTGCAAGGTGATGCGCGAAGACAGGTGCGCAATCTGCTCGGCGAGGGTGAAGATCATGCGGCTTGTGTGGGACTCCTGCTTGATGACGTCATTGACCCACAGCTTGAGGCCAAGCTGCTGCGGATTCGGAATGTCCCGGCTCGGCACGATCCATGGCCCGAGCGGGCACGATCCGTCGAAATTCTTGTGCGCAACCCAATCAAACTTGAACGGGGCGGTGTCGGGCACGTTGGGGCGGCGTCCGAGATCGCGTGCCGAGAGATCGTTGGCGATGGCGTAGCCGGCCACATAGGCGAGCGCTTCGGCGAGCGGCACATGTCTGGCCGCACGCCCGATCACGGCGGCGAGTTCGATCTCCCAGTCCATGCTCTTGGAAACGCCGGTGATCTCTACCGCCTCGCCGTCTGCCGCGAGCGTGCTGCGCCCGGCCTTGAGGAAGTGCCAGGGCTTTAGCCCGAGCGTATGCGGGTCGGGCTCAGGGGCGCGCCCGCTCGCGCGCGCCATCTCGGCGGCATGGTCGGCGTAGTTTGCGCCCGCGCAATAGATCGCCGACGGCCACAAGATCGGCGCCAGCAGCCTGGCAGTCGCGAGCGGCCGGCCTGCGGCGGGCGCAGCGGCGGCCTTGTCAAGGCGCTGTTGCGCCGCCGCCCAGTCCTGCAAGATGCCCAGCATGGTGCGATCGCCCGCCTGGCCGGTCAGTGTCGCGGCATCGCAGACCTCATCGCCGATCACCAGTCCCGCCCGCGGACCGTCGTCGGCCGCATATGTCACCAGCTTGTAGCTCGCCATGGTTGTTCCTCTCCTTGGGAGCGGCAACAAACCGGTTTGGCACGCCGTTGGCAAGCACGGAAGACTGCTGGCGGCGTTTTTCACTGCCTCTGTCGGGACCTGCTCGGCGCGCGCGACCTCGCACCCATGCGGCGCAGGCTATTGGCAATCGCCGTGCCGACTGTACTATAAACGCATATCCGCGTGCCGCACGTCGCCGGACCGGCAGGGCAAAGTTTCAGCGGCCGCCAAGGCCGACCGGGAGGGAATAGTTCGAATGGCTGAAAAACTTGTCGGCAAGATTGCCGAATTCAAGGACGGCGACCGCCGCATCATCTTCGTCGGCGACCACGAAATCGGTGTGTTCCGGGAAAACGGCGCTTTTTATGCTTACAGCAACTATTGCCTGCATCAGGGCGGACCGGCTTGCGAGGGGTTGACGATCGCCAAGGTTGAAGAGCGCATTCTGCCCGATAAGACCTCCAAAGGCCTCTATTTCTCCGACACGGAACTGCACTTCGTGTGCCCTTGGCACGGCTATGAGTATGACATCAAAACCGGCGAATGCGTCTCCGACCGCAGGCTCAAGCTGCGTAAGTACGACGTGATCGAGAAGGGAGACGAGGTTTATGTCCGCGCGTAAGATCGCGGCGGCCAAGGTTGCGACCAAGCCGGTCGTCAAGCTCGCTCCTCAGCCCGCCAAGCGCGCCAACGCCAAAAAGGCCGCCAAACCGCCGCCCGGGAAATCGGCGCCCGGCACTATCGAAAATGTCGCGCTGGCCGCCGAGCAGCTTGCGGCCGCGGTCGAGCGCGCGCTCGCCGAGGGCCGTACCGATGCGTTGACCGCCGGTGCCGTCCAGGCGCTGATGGCGGCGGCGTGCCGCAGCTATTCGGCGCAGGTCGAAGCTGGCGGCACTTTCCCGCCGCTCGCGGCGCGCAGCCGGGTCACGTCGACCGACGTCATGATCACCGCAAGCGGCCTGTTGAAGGCCGCCAATCTCGCTGTTTTTGAGCTCGGCATGTGGCAAAGCTGGACCGGCCGCTGACGCCGACCGCAACCTTAAAGGCAGAAGGCAAACGAGAGCCGTTCGGGAGAAACGCATGGAACTTACCTCCGATCGCGGCCGCCGCGTGACGGTTGACGAGTTGAACACCACGCGACTGCTCGCCCACGCCCGGCAGCAGGCCCACCAGCGCAAGCTCGACGACATGATCATCGTCGACGTCGACGCGCATCACTACGAAAGCGAGCACATGAAGGACATTCTGCCCTTCATGGAGAACGATGTCCTCCGTCAGCTGGCGATGGCGCAGGGTATGAAGGGAGGCCGCGGCGCGCTGATGCCGCAGCAGATCGGCTACCAGGATATCGGCGGTCGCGTCACCCGCTATCCGCTGCGCGCATCTGAGAAGTTCGATGCCGCTCGCCATCGCGACGTCCAACTCGGCAATCGCTGGATGGACGCCATGGGGGTCGACTATTCCTGCCTGTTCCCGACCGGCATGCTCAATGTCGGCCTGCATCCCCAAAAGGAGATGGAGGTGGATCTGTGTTGGGCCTACAATCGCTGGGTTACCGAAAAAGTGCTGCCTGAATCCGGCGGCCGCATGTTTTCGATGCTCTGCCTGCCGTTCTCAAATCCCGACGAATCGCTGCGGCACGTGGAGACTTTCGGCCACCGCGACGGCGTAGGCGGTTTTATGATTACGACCGTGCGCACTCTGCCGGTCTATGACAACGCCTATATGAAGGTCTACCGTGCGATCGAAGAGCGCGGCCTCGTGCTGTCGTTCCACTCAGCCTTCAATTGGAGCGAAAACGTGTTTCGCGGCTGCAACCGCTTCATCGCGGTGCATGCGCTCGGGTTCTCGTTCTACAACATCCTTCACTGCACCAATTGGGTGGTCAACGGCATGGGTGAGCGCTTTCCCAAGCTGCCGGTGATCTGGATCGAATCGGGGCTCGCATGGGTGCCATTCCTGATGCAGCGCCTCGATCACGAATACATGATGCGGCCGTCGGAATGTCCGCTGCTCAGGAAAAAACCGAGCGAATACATGCGCGACATGTACTATTCCTCGCAGCCCATGGAGATTCAGGATCTCAAAGCGATGGAACAGACATTCCGCATGATGGACGCGGAAAGCCACCTGCTCTACGCCTCCGACTATCCGCATTGGGACTTCGACCTGCCGTCAACCATCTACGACCTGCCGTTCCTCTCCGAGAAAGGCAAACACAACATCCTCGGCGGTACCGCGGCACGCTTGTTCAAGCTCAAGCCCCGCAACGAGAAGCAGAAAGAGAATTTGATCAGGTTCGGCAACTACACCAGCACACAGTAATTGAATCAACGCGCTCTCCGGCTGTCGCCATTTTTATGGCGCGCCCGAAGGCGACAGAACCCCAACGGTTCCCGTTGACGCCCGGGCAGGTCCACGTGCGGCCCGCCACAACGGGATTCGGCGGCAGGCTTGCCAGGCTGTCGGCCGGACAGGTGGATGCGCCCCACATGGCGACGGCAATCGAGCGTTACCGTGCGCGCTGTAGCTCTGGTGCTGCAACAATTCCGCCGCGGGGAATCGCGTTGCTCCTCGACTGGCGTCGTGCCGGACCGCAAGGCCGCTCGGTCACCTCACCCGCATCGGGCATCAACCGGCGGAGCGGGGCCTGTCAGCCGGATTGAACCTCCAGCGCTCGCGGCCGCACGGCTCCTGCACGCTAATCGAAGCACGGACCTCGAATACTGCGATCGCGCCAGCATTCGCTTGGAGAACGTCGCTGCGGTTCATCGCCCGCCACAACCCCATCAAGCGTATGCGGCCGTGGGTGCCGTTGAAGGCGAGGTTGACTGCGGGGCTGGGCTTGCGGTTGGAGGAGGGCTTGAGGCCGGGGCTGAGGCTCAAGCCGGGACTGAGACTTGGGCTGAGCCTCAAGCCGAGACTGAGACTTGGGCTGAGCCTGGGTCTCGCATGAGAACAGAAAACATGTCGGCCGCCAGCTTGCGCTGCGCTCAAGCAGGGTCGGCCCCCTGATTGCAAGCCACATGAAAAACTGCGTTGCCGCCAGCGTCAGAAAGACGACTAAAGCGAATTCCAGATGACTGACCGCGGGCCTCCTTGAGTCCTCAACTGTCGTTTGCGTATCGTGGTCTTGGTCGGCGCGCCACCTCGGACCGTGCTGATGCGGGGTATCGACGTAATCGGCAAGGGCCGCATAAATGCTGGCAAGGCCGAGTAGCCCGGCACGCTCAGCCGTGTCGTCCACCTGATCGGCGGCACGCGTGCTTTTCAGCGCCTTCTCTTGGTACGTTTCCAGGTTCATTTCGCGTATCCCCCTCGTCGCCAAGCGCGAAGTTCCGATAGAACGCCTGGGTCTGGTTTCCGACCTAACCGCACCTCATCAGGCATCTTTAGCTCTGCTGCCTGGGCGCTCCTGGCCGCGCTGGCGGCTCGACCTTTAAGACTGCAGGCGACGTCGCGCGTCGCCAATCCGCGCGCCATGGCATGGACAATAGCATCGACGAGGCATTGCGGACCCGCTTCACTCCGGCGACCCTTCGCAGTGCGTGCATACCGTCTAAACGGCCGGTTTGCCGTCCCGGCTTGGGTACCGTCGTCGCCTAGGGCACCGTGATGCCGATTGCACCGGCCACGTGACGATGTTGGGGGTGCTTTGCCCCCTGCGGTTCGGCAAGACGTGTCCCTGATTGCCGGGTCGCGCCTGGCGGTCAGGAAGCGGCCTGGCCGGATCGGCCGATGTTCCCGGCGGGAAGATCCCCGCGCTGACCGGTCAGGATCGGCCGGCCCAAGTCGGAATGCGGAGAGCGGTCGATCCCGACGGGCGCGGGATGTCCCCGCCGCGACTTGGGCACCGTTTTTTTCGCCTCGTGTATCAGTCCGAACCAGAAGGGCGGCCGCAAACTGCCGGCGGTCGCGCCGCCCATCACGATGATGATCTGGGGCCATCTGTTGCCGTGCCGTCAGCGGCGCCGAGCTCGGCCCTTTGCGCGCAACGCGGCGGCGACAGCGCTGAATTGTTGCGCAACATCAATGTGTGATAGGAAAAAGAGAATTTGATAAGGTTCGGCAACCTCAGCGCGGCTGCTTGAGTTGATGTGACACCCCTGTGGGTCTTCCCCGGACCCCGGGAGTGACCGGCCGCAAACGCTGCCGTGGATATTGTTGCCGCTCGCAACTTCGACCGGCGCTCCCCCCGGCAATGACAGGATCGGCCGAGCCGGAGAGTGCTTTGAACCGACGCAGGGAGGATGTGATGGCGCGTGTAGCTTTGGTAACGGGCGGAACGCGCGGTATTGGCGCGGCGATCTCGAAAGCGCTACACGCGGCGGGCTACGCGGTTGCGGCCAATTACGCCGGCAACGACGTGGCCGCCGCCACATTCAAGGCCAATACGGGCATCAATATCTACAAGTGGGATGTGTCGTCCTAT
>JASHRR010001139.1 GCA_030037185.1 Xanthobacteraceae bacterium
CCTTAAATCGGCAAGGTGAGCAGACTCGATGCAACTCCGAGGCCGACGGTAACAGTCCGGATGGAAGAGACCGGGACGAGCTTAGCGATGATCCGCTTCGGCGGGCCATTGGAGCGTGCCCGTACGTCCTTATTCTGGTCTCAACTTTTGAGGACAACCATGAATCAGACCTCGCTACACTCTCCTACTTCTTGGCACGACATCGCTCCGTATGTGGACTGATCGCCTTCATCCAATCGTGTTGGCACAAGGAGATCGTCGATCAATACAGGATCGCGTTTGTCGTGGAGCTTCGGCGGCTTGGTCGACCGAGCATTTGATCGACTTTTTCGAAGTCCCTGGCGCGTTCGAGATCCCGCTACAAGCCAAACTACTCGCGCGAACCAGTCGCTACGTTGCAATCGTTGCCGCGGGTTTTGTAGTAGATGGCGGCATCTATCGTCATGAATTTGTATCTGACGCCGTAATCAGCGCATTGATGCGCGTACAATTGGAAACCGAGGTGCCGATCATCTCCGCCGTGTTGACTCCCCAGCGTTTTCACGGGCATGAGGAACACAAACGGTTTTTTCTCGAGCATTTCGTCATGAAAGGCACCGGGGCGGCGAAGGCCTGCTCAATGACCATCGTAAATGTCGATGCAGCCCGGTCGCTGATGGCCTGACCACTTGGCAATCAGCATCCCACCGATTCGGGCGGGTCAAGTCCCGCCTGTGTTCGCTGATGGCGCTATCGGCCCGGCTCGAGCAGGGCGACACGGATGCCCGCGCCAAGATGCGCGAGGTGTTCCGCAAGGCCGACAACAGCTCGGCCTGAAGGGGGAGGGGCACATTGTTTGGGCGGGTGGGAGCGCAGCCGCGGGGGGCGTTCGATCCTCACGTTCGCCCAAGGGGAATTTCAATTTTGCAGCACGCGCCATCGGGTGGGAATGTCAGGTCGACGGCACCTCCTAGCTCATGAGGAAGATTTATGGGCTTCGCTCTAGAACGCATTGCAGCGGATGCTGATGCTCGCGGGCAAGATCTAGTACCTCTCTCACCTTCGCGTCCGCGACATCATTGGGATAAATTCCGCACGTGCCGGCTCCGTATTTGTGGATCTCAAGCATAATCCGAGTGGCAGTTTTGCCGTCCTTATCGAACACTCGCTCCAAGACGTGAACTACAAACTCCATGGGCGTGTGGTCATCGTTCAGGAGCAGCACTTTTGCCAATAATCCCGAGGGCTCGTCCGACATGATATGTTGTCCGGGCTCTGGGACTGGCGGCGCAACCAGCGACGCCTGTGCGTCGAGCAGCGTCGCGCGCTCGGCCGTCGTCAGGTCGGTGCGCGTCAGCAGCGCATCTCGCAGGCGTATGCGCTCGCGGCGAGCCTGCGCCGTCTCCATGCCTTCCAAATGGTCATAGGTCGCCTCAGGCGTACCGATCAGCACGGCGTGCAGCACGACGGCGGCAAGCGCCGAGGCGGCTCGGGCGGCAGGCCGTCGTAGCGGTCCGTCACCTTGGACGCATAGAGGCGCCTGAGCACGCGATCCGGCATCGTGGACGGAAGCCGTAGCGCTGCCCGGAATCGAGCGCCGTCAGCCCGACCAGGACCGATGACCAAGAGGAGATTGAGGACCCCAACGGCTTGGCCGATGAGCACATTCGTGAGGATCGGATGCGCGCCTCGGGATCGGGCGGCCACGGCAACAGGGCAGCGAGTCCGCAGGCCACGAGGGCGTTTGCGATGCTGCCGCCCGCAAACAGCATGAGCCGCGCGTGTCGCGCGTCCGCGAGGGGGCGATAGATCGCGACCGAGCCGCTGATAGGAAGGAGGCGCCAGACCAGCAGCGCCAGCCCGATGTGCAAGGGGAACAGTTCCGGTCCTTGCCCGATGCGGATCAGGCGAATGCGATACCCGGCCAACCGACCGACAATGGCGTGTCCGGCCTCATGCACCAGGACACCAAATACGCCGCCGAGGACGATGCCAAGGAGGGAGACAAGAAGCAAGCGCCGGAGTTCGGGGTCGACGTGACATCAACAAGTTTTCAGATCGGGAACAGGTAGGCAGAAACAAGTTGCCAAAGCTCGGATGGATGAATTTGCAGGACCTCCAAGAGTTCTTCCGGCACGCAAGCACTTTACGCCAATAAAATGCCGTTTTCCACCTCGCGAGAGAGGATGCAAGGGGCCGGAACCTCGACCGATCACCGTAAGTTACCAATGGGGGACGGGAGGTTCCGATGCGGGTGACTGGCATTATTGCGGTCGCGATTGTCTCAGCTCCCATGTTCAGGAGCTGCCTTGGCCCCGACGATTTCAAAAAGCCATGGATGGTGCATGACCGGAAGTGCGAGCAATTGGGCTGCAAACGGGGCACCCTAGATCGAACTGGCCCGTGCAGCGACGCCGCGAGGAAGCGCGCCGGCCGCGCCAGAGTAGTTCCAACTCGCGGCAGCGGCGGGCGGAAGCTGGCTCTGGGAAATCGTGCCGGCGCTGCCGGGGCTGGCCTTGATCCTCCTGGGTGTGGACGGCTGGTCGCTGGTTCGCGCGCCGGGAGCGCCTCTCGCGCTCATTAATGTGATCACCGGGCTCGGCGCGATCATCGCGGCGTTGATCCTCGTGATCGTCGCACTCGTCCGCCGCATTCGCGTCTGCCGGCTGCAGAAACAGATCGACGGCTAGACCGCTTGCGCGGCGCCTGAAATCCGGCCATGACCGGGGTGGAGAGCTGTCTACTGCCTGCGCTCGCCAAGCACGGTCGTCGCGATGCTTAGAACGTCCTCATATCGCTTCAGCTCGCGTTATGCCTTTTGCTGCATCGCAGCCCGCCCGCCAATCGAGCC
>JASHRR010001140.1 GCA_030037185.1 Xanthobacteraceae bacterium
TTGAGAGAGTACGCAGGGCGTTGGCAGCGCCAAAGGACTGATCAGCGGGCACGATGGTCACTCGACTACGCTCACGCCACTTGCAACGCCTTGGCGATCCACGCGAGCTTACCCTGGCGACTAAGCCAAGCTTCGTGCTGCAGTTCCCGGAGTGAGACACAATCGGGCGCTTCTCCTCACGGCCTGCAGTCGCGGATGGTTCCGTAGGCGAATTGGAATCGAGCCGTCGACGAGGTGATGGCCTCCGCCGGGGCGCCTTTTGCGGCCTCGCAAGGAGTGCCTTCCTGTTGCGTTTTTCAAAGGGCCGCCATGGAACGCTGCAGATCTTCGGCGCCTGGGGGCGTGGTCCATAAAGCAAACGTCAGGAAGGTGGTTATGAAAGCAGCCTTTGTCGTTGTTGCGGGCAACTTGCGTCCATCACCGCTGACACGGGCTTGCCGAACCAGGCTGGGCGTCGACAAGCTTTATGTCGTCTATTGTAGCGGAAGGGATCGCTGGCAACAGCTCGCTTTGGTCGTCCGGCAGGCCCACGGCTACATCGCAATTGATCTCTGAAGAGATTATAGACGCAATGGGCACGCGCAGTGCGATCCGCTCCGCTCACATACGATGCTATCGAGTGGCGTGAGATCAGCCCTTCGCGAAAGCAACGAGGTTGAGCTCCTGACAATTCACGCTTGCCTCGATGGCGGCAAGACGTGCGTCGTCAAACGAGCGGTCTAAGCTCGCCCATCATCGTCGGAAGCAGCTCGCAGACCGTCGGATGAATATGCATCGCCCGTTGCAGTACCGTGTACGGAGACCCGGCGTACATGAGATCGAGGACAGAATGGATCGCCTCATCGCCCCCGACACCAAGGATGGACGCGCCCAGGATGCGCTTGTCGCCGGCATCGACCAGCACCTTCATGAAGCCACGCGTCTCACCCTTTTCTACGGCGCGGCCGACCTTGGTCATCGGCCGCTTTGCGACCAAAGCCGGCCTGTTTCGTTCCCGGACCTGCCGTTCCGTCATACCCGCCCGCCCCAGCGGGGGATCGATATAGAGCGCATAGGCAGAAATACGGTCAGCGATGGAGCGCCGATCGTTGTCGAGAAGATTAGCTGCAACGATCTGGAAATCGTTGTAGGACGTATGCGTGAAGGCCCCTTTGCCGTTGCAGTCGCCAAGCGCCCAGATGCCCGGAACGTTGGTGCGCAGCTGATCGTCGACCACGATGTAGCCGCGCTTGTCGACCGTCAGACCGGCTTTGTCCACCCCGAGATCGTCGGTGTTCGGGATGCGGCCGACCGCCAGCAACAGATGCGAGCCGCTGACTTGCGGCGGACCCTCCGCGCAGTCGAGCGTGACCGAGACCCCGTTGCCATGGCGGGCGAGGCTCAGACATTTGGCGCTGAGTCGGATGTCAATGCCTTCCTGCCCAAGGATTTTGGCGACGTCGTCGGAGACGTCCTCATCTTCCCGACCGATTAGCCGCGGCCGCATCTCGACCACCGTGACCGCGCTGCCGAGCCGGCGATAGATTTGCGCGAACTCAAGGCCCACGTAACTTCCGCCGACGATCACCAGATGCTCGGGCAGGAAATCGATCTGCATCAGCGAGCTGTTCGTCAGATATTTGACTTCATCCAGACCGGGAAACGCAGGTACTGAGGCGCGGCCTCCGACGTTGATGAAGACTCTCTCCGATGTCAGCGCTTGATCGCCGACCACGATCTCCCGCGAGGATAAAAAGCGAGCGTGACCCATGTAGACTGTGCAGGACTTCAAACCCTTCATCCAGCCTTCCACCGCCATTCTCGACTGGCCGGAAATTGCGTCCTTGCGAGCCTTGACAGCCTTCCAGTCCGCGGCGATGTCGCCCGTAACTCGGAGGCCGAATTCGCCGGCGCGGCGCGCGATGGACGCGGCATAGGCACTCGCTACCAGCGTTTTGGTCGGGATGCAGCCGGTGTTGACGCAGGTTCCACCGAAGAATTTTCGCTCGATGATGGCGACCTTCATCCCGGCTTCGACCAGGCGGGCAGCGAGCGGCGGTCCCGCCTGCCCTGTTCCGATGATGATGGCGTCGAATTGCTGCATTTCGTGACCTACTGCCCTGCGATGACGAGCGAGGTGCGGCGCTCGCACGCCTTAGAGAGGCGGCACCGGGATCTACACGGGTCCTCGCGGGAGAACCTCGTCTTCCTCATGATAACGCCGTCAGCTTCGTCGTAGGTAGATATATAGTTATCTCGGCGCTCGAACACGTCGTCTCTTGGTGTGCTGCTCGCCCCATCACCTCTGAGAACGGTCATGCGTATATCACCTGCCGCCGCACATCGCCGACCGGCGACATAGGGCCGGCATATCTTGCAACTTAGCCCGGAATAATAATAATTTTTGCGGCAGGCGCCTAATCGCTGCTTCCGCGGGACATTGTCCTTCGGCCCACACGCGCCCGCACCCCGCATAGCGACCCGGCAAGCAGCAGCCGGCGGTCCGGCCGGCGGCTGCTTGCCCGGCGGCTGAGCAAGCCAAAGCGAGCAGGACCCTTCATGAGTTTGGACCATTCCAAGGACCGGGGCAGCGTGAAGCCGATCGCAGCGCGTCTCACGCTACAAGCCAACGCCGGCCACCGCGGGGCGTTCCTGGAAGTGTCAAGCTCCTCCGCCCGTCCATGTCGCCCCACCGCGCGGTGGCACCCGCCGTCACGTGACAAGTCCCGGCTTTGCCTCAGCGTTGCGCTGGTACGTGTATCCGTTCCCCGGTTCGACGACGTATATCGGTAGCGCTAGACGTTCAGCCCGCGGTCCGCCGACGTCTCGCACACCGCCTCGCCTGCTGGGCGCAGGCAAGGAAGAATTTTTCAACGCGCCAGGTCGCAACCGCAGCCCCGGCCCTCTCTGGTGGCGGCACTGCAACAAGGCGACCCGGTTGAGGTCCCGGGTTGTCTCACGCTGCCAAGCCAACGCAGGGCGGCGGCGGGGCGTTCCGGCGGTGGCGGGCCGCCAAGCCGGGCACCACGCCGTATGAATCCGACTTTCCGACTCGAACGCGCAGCCGCCCGGCATGTGCAATTCATTGCCCAAGAGGTGCAAGGTTTTGCCGCTCCCGCCTCCCCAGTGCCGGCAGCAAGCCGCTTGCCGTAACTGCTCGGATGGCGGCTCGCTTGGCAGAGGCTGCAGGCGGGAATTGACGTTTTAGCGGCGGCGTCCAGAACATCGATTGCCGCAAGTCCTGGCGCCAGCTCGCTTATGCAAAACGTGTGATGGACCGGGTCGCTCTGAGGGGCAACGGAACTAATCGATCTCGATGTGGTTCACTTCTTTAAAATCAAGAGGAGTCTGTTGTGGCCCAACAAGCGAATGCACCGACCCTCGTAGAGAGACCTCTACGCGTATCGCAGGCTCCAGTGCGCGATCCACCGGCTGAGCCGGTCAGGCGCGTACGATCGCGGCTGTTCCCGTTCACTCGCTTCCTGATGATTTTTATCGCAGGTGTTCTTGCCACCTTAGCTTGGCAGTCCTGGATCGGCGAGGCCAAAGACGCGATTCGCGGTGCAGCTAGAGAAGCGATCTGTCCGAAGGCCGCGCCTGTTGCACAGGATATTCCTGACAGGACCTCACCGCCTCTACCGTCGCCAGGCAGGCCCGCGCCATCGGTACATTGATGCCATGGGTTTGATTCGGAAGGTCAAACCAACAGGCGCTTTGTTTTAAGAAGCGAACCGTCTTGCGCGAGGGACGGATTTACCGTCGAGAACACTCGCGGCACCCGACAGCGCTCGGCCCAGCCAACGCCGAGCGCCTTGGCGTCTCGGTAGTGCCATCTCTCGGCCGTATGATTTTTGAGGACGGCAGCGGAGCCGGTATTTCAAATCGCGGGAGAATGTCCAATGCGCAAGATCGTGGCCACCGTTGGCGTTACCGCTTTATGCGCGTCGGCAACACCAGCATTTGCCCAGATTGCTCAAAATCCCACAGCATGCGCGCGGTTGCGTTCCGACATGGATGCATTCGTTCAAGACCTAGTGACGAGGGGCATGGTTCCATTGAATGCCGCGCTATACGCTGCCAGACAAATGGTTGAAATACGTCGCATGACAGGTGATCCATGTTTCATGCCTCCGCCGCCGCCAGCACCGGCGCCCGGGCCGCAGATTGTTCATCCATCAACCGTGCGGTGAATGAGGCATGGACAGGGCGTCGCAACAGCTGCGAAACAGGCCACTCCAGAAATTAACCGGTCCGGCGTCACGCACAGACCGCCGTCCAACATTGAGGTGCACTGAAACAGCATCATCCCTCAAGGGCGCTTCACTCGCGGTGCCCTGATGGTCTGGCGCTGCCGATGGCGATCGGGCTAACGGCGGCCGTCAGTGTGCGGCGTCGACGAAGATCCGCAGTTGCCGGATCCGAAACTATCGTTCAAGTCCGAAACTATTTCGTCAGTCACCAAATAATCTTTGGGTCACCTCGAAATTGGAGAAAGTTGCAGCTTGGAGCCAAGCATTGCGAATTGAAGTTCCGGCGCTTCATCCTCGATGGAGAGATGCGATGGCCCCATCCGTACGTCGCAATTCGCCCCGTGCCGCGAGAGCACAATCTGATCCACTCCGAGGCCGGGCGGACTGTCAGCGGCACAGGCAATCGTGACCGATCGCCGCTCCACGGTTTGTCTCCGGCG
>JASHRR010001141.1 GCA_030037185.1 Xanthobacteraceae bacterium
ACCGCATTGCTACCGCTGATGCAGGAAGTGGATGGTGACCTTGAGTAGTTGCTCGGCGACAAGGGCGACGACGGCGATGCCGTGCGCCAGGAAAATGCCGACCACGGCGGCGAAGTCCTTATTCCAACCAAACAGAACCGAAAAATACAACAAACTGTCGATAAGGCCATCTACGGCTGCGTCCTGATAAACTCACGGCGCGTCGCAACCGGCACCGACAAACTCATCGAGGGCTTCGCGGCCTTTGTCATTCTTGCAACTATCCGGATTTAGATTAGGTTTGTCCACACGACCTAAGCTGGCTTGCGGAGGTATCGACCATGGCTAACAGTTCGGCCTTAGCATTGGCGGCTGCGCTGGTCTCAACAAGTGCTGTTCTTGCGGCGTTTGCGGGCGACCGAGATTTCGCAACTGTGCGACAAACCGCTGGTGGCAGTTCTGCGCCCGAGGCCAAGACTACCGGCCAAATATTTCAGGATTGCAGCGATGGCTGCCCGCAAATGGTCGTGATCCCCTCTGGTCGTTTCCTGATGGGATCGAAACTCTACCCCCGCGAACAGCCGCTACATCCAGTGAGATTCGGCACCGCTATTGCAGTTGGCAGATTCGAAACGACCTTTGACGAATGGGATGCCTGCGTAAGAGGTGGCGGCTGCGTCCACAATAGCACTCCGTCTGACGAGGGATGGGGTAGAGGTCGGCGACCCGTCATCAATGTTTCCTGGAATGACGCGAAGGATTACGTATCGTGGCTGTCGCGCAAGACCGGAAAGACTTACCGGTTGCTCACCGAGGCGGAATGGGAATATGCCGCGCGGGCAGGCTCGACGACAACCTATTCCTGGGGCGATAAGATCGACTGCGGCAAAGCAAGTTACGACGGCGGACGAGGCTCCGATTGCGCGGCGCACACCGGCTGGTTTTCGCTTCGCGGAACGCAGTTGGTCGGTACCTATTCGGCCAACCGGTGGGGCCTTCACGACATGCTCGGAAATGTCTGGGAATGGTGCGAGGACAACTGGCACCCCGATTACCACGGGGCACCAGATGACGGCTCGGCGTGGCGCGGGGGGGATGCGTCCACGCGCATCTTGCGCGGCGGGGCATGGAATTACAGCCCTAGCGGGCTTCGCTCCGCCGACCGAAACTGGTTTCCTCCCGACGGGCGCACTTCCTTCATCGGCTTGCGTGTTGCGAGACAACCCGATCCGAGACCGCCGGAAGCAAAAGTGTCGAGCCTAGCCGGCCGCGCCGAAGCCGCGTTCAACTGATCGCAGGCTGGGCCGCCATGTCCCACAGAGTGAGGGCTCTGGCCGAGAAATACTCTCACGTTTTTAGATGAGAGCGATGTTGCTCAACACAGCAAAACCGGCCCGTTGATGTCGTAGATCGGTCAAAGGCTGAAAGGCTCACAGCGAGCATATCGCGTCTAAAGAACCCCAATGACCGGACGAAATCAAGTATCGCGTCTAAGGCTCAGCCTTTGGCAGCGACCACAAGCACTTGCAGTTAAATTATACCTGTGTCACGCTCAGCTTGGAGCGGTCAGCAGGACGTGCCGATGTTGCGTGGGTGTGACTGCCGCGACGATGCCCACGGCGGGCGAAAGCTCTCAAGTCAGAGAACATTTTTCGGTTCGATGGCCTGCATTATGGGCCTTAGCAATTCCCCGGTTGCTGGCGGATTACTGCCTCGCGGCTGCCAACCTCTCAGGAGGACAAGTGATGAAATCTCCAAACCTAGCCCTGGGCGCTGCCCTTGTCGTGCTCGGTTCGGCTGCCCAAGCGCAAACGAAAGAGCCGATCCGCATAGGCGTGATCGCCGAAGCGCAGGCGGTTGCGGGCTCGTCCATTCCACAGGCCGCACAGCTTGCCGCCGATGAGATCAACGCAGCGGGCGGCGTCGACGGACGCAAAATCGAGATCATTTCCTATGATAACCATTCGTCTTCGGCCGAATCGGTCCGCGCCTTTCAACGCGCCGTAAACCAGGACCACGCACAGGCGGTGATCGCGAGCTACATTAGCGAGGTCGTGCTCGCGCTCGAACCTTGGGCGGCACGCCTGAAAACGGTAATGATCACACCAGGCGCCTCTTCGGATGTGATTACTCAAAACATCGCTAAGGATTACGAGCACAACAAATATACCTTTCATGGCTATCCCACTTCGACCAGTCTCGCTCAGATGACTTGCGATGCCGCCAAGGACCTTTTGGTCAAAGACCTAAAAATGAAAACAACCGTGATCATGAGCGAGGACGCCGCTTGGACGACACCGCTCGACGCCCGCTATGAAAGTTGCTTGCCGCAAGTCGGCCTGAAAGTGCTCGATCACATTCGCTTCTCCCCAGATACCACCGATTTCACGCCGATCTTCAACAAAATCGAGGGGCTGAAGCCCGACGTCATGCTCACCGGCATATCGCATGTCGGCAGCCAACCGACGGTGCAATGGAAGAGCCAACAGGTGCCTATCCCGATGTTCGGCATCTCCTCGCAGGCAACCAACTCGACCTTTTGGAAGGAGACGAATGGTGCAACCGAAGGCGTGCTATTCCTCATGCTTTCGGCGCCTGATGTCGCAATAACGGCCAAGACCGTCCCCTTCGCCAATGCGTTCGAGAAGCGCTTTGGTAACTTCCCGTCCTATTGCGGCTATACGGCCTATGACGACGTCTACCTCCTTGTCGACGCCATACATCGCGCCGGCTCGAGTGACTCCGACAAACTCGTCGATGCGCTTGAGAAGACCGATTGGACGGGCACCATCGGGCGCATCCAGTTTCTCGGCAAGGACACACCCAGTCCGCACGCCGTTAAGGTAGGTAAAGGCACCATCTCGGGACTAATGCTCCAATGGCAGGGCGGCAAGCAGGTTAACCTGTGGCCGCGCGAAGTCGCGAACGGGAAAGAGAGGTTCCCCTCCTTCGTCAAGGTCAGTTCGGCCGACCGTTAAACGAAGCAAAGGCCCCCACCACTCACGTGAGGGGTCTTTTTTGGCGTTTTCCTTTCGCGATCGGAGCGCGAGCCTGCCGAGGCAGCCAGAAGTCGATTGATGATCACCTGGCAGATTTTGATTGACGGTTTTGCCATCAGCTCGCTCTACGCGCTCGGTGCGACAGGCTTCACGCTGATCTTCGGCGTATCCGGTGTCCTCAATCTGTCGCACGGCGCCCTGATGGTGACGGCTGCCGTCGCCGCGTGGGCGGCGGGAAGCGATTTTGGCGCAAACGCCTTTCTCTGCGCAGCGTTCGGCATCCTCGTCGGCCTTGTTGCGTCCTTGCTCACCTATTTCGTCGTCGTGCGGTTCCTGCAGCTGTCGAAACGGATTCGCGAGGAGGAGAAGGAAATCTTCATCCTGACGGCGACTTTGCTCTGGGGCATCATGATCAGCGAGCTTGTCGCATATTTCTTCACCAACAACGCCAAGACCGTGCTTCCGATCGTCGAAGGGGTGGTAACGCTCGCGGGGGTCAGGACCCCGGCGAATGAAATCTTCACGGCCGCGATCTGCTGGCTGGTGATCGGCGTCCTGTGGCTTCTCGTTAATTGCACGCGCGCCGGAAAAGCCGTGCTTGCCGCCTCGATGAACCCGCGCGGCGTGACGCTGCTCGGCATCGAGCTCGGCTCAATCTACATCGCGGTCTGGATGGTTTACGGTCTGTTGGTCGGCATCGCCGGTGTGCTGCTCGGTATGTTCCTCGGGGTATCCTCCTACAGTGTAGGGCCGCTAACTGCTAGCGCCTTTTCGATTGTGGTGCTCGGCGGACTCGGCAGCGTTTCGGGCTCGCTCATCGCCGCGTATGTGGTCGGATATCTCGAAACCATGACCGCGTATTTGGTGTCTCCGGCCTACCGCACAATTCCGGCGCTGCTGCTCTTGATCATCGTCATGTACGTGCGGCCGCGTGGGCTGCTCGGTCGAAGATAGCCGCGACGCATTCAAAGAGGTGAGAGGTTCTGCCGGTGAACTCGTTCTGGAGATTGGTCTGGCGCGTTATAACGTCGCTAGCCGTCTGGATCTTTCTGCTGGTGGTAGCCGTCGCGGCGACCTTGCCGCTCTATGTCTCCGGCTATATTCTCGGCCTGCTCACGGTCGCCTACTATTTGGGCGTATTCGCGATGGCCTGGGATCTCTTGTTCGGGTTCGCCGGCGAGGTCAATTTTGGTCCAACCTTCCTGATCGGCGTTGGCGCCTATACGGCGGGTATTCTCGATAATCTTTACCAACCCCCGATCTGGATCTGCGTCGCGGCCGGCAGTGCTGCTGCCGTAATCGGTGGGGTGGTGCTGGCGTTGCCAGCCTTGCGGGTCAAGGGACCGTACTTCGGACTGACCACACTCGTCGCCGTCCTGATGCTGCAGAACTTCGTCGTCGTCGCAGCCGGCCTGACCGGCGGCGAAATCGGGCTCACCGTGCCGGATGTAATCTCTTTCGACGATCACGTGAATTACTGGATTGCACTGGGATTCACGGCGATGAGCGGCGCCATTCTCTATGGCCTATCGCGCTCACCCGTTGGCCTTATCCTGCAAGCGAGCGGACAGGACGCGATCCAGGCTGGGGCGCTCGGTTTCAATGTGACCAAGCACAAGCTCGCGGCCTTCATCATCAGCGCCTTGTTTTCGGGCCTCGCCGGCACACTGTTGGTCTTCTATCTCGGGGCCGCCTCGGTAGGCACCTTTGTCGATGTGACTGTCGGCGTGCAGATCATTGTCGCCGCCGTGCTAGGCGGGCGACGCACCATTCTCGGTGCCGCGCTTGGCGCAGTATTCCTTATCGCAGCTGGCGAGACGTTGCGCCCTTTGGGTGATCTCGCCACGTTCATCGTTTCGGCGGCGGCGCTTGTCGTTGTCCTATTGTTCCCGAACGGCCTTCTCGGCTTGCTGACGCGTTCATCGTAATCGCATGGTCCCCACAGCCCAACTTGAAGTCAGAGGTCTGACAAAGCGTTTCGGCGGCCTTGTCGCCGTCAAGGACATAGGCTTCTCAGTAAGGGGCGGAACGATCCTCGGCTTGATTGGACCGAATGGCTCGGGGAAATCGACTGTGATGAAATTGATCATGGGCCTCGAACGGCCGGACGCCGGTTCGGTGCTGATCGGCGGCGCCGAAGTCGTAGGATGGCCGCCGCACCGGATCGCGCGCCTTGGCGTGGGAATGGTTTTCCAGCATTCGCGGCCGTTGCATCGGCAGACTGTGCTGGAAAATATCATTCTCGGTTTGCTGCCGGACAAGCTGACCCGGCTCATTCCCAATGCGGAGGTAGAGGCGCGAGCCCGTGCAATAGCCAAACGCGTGGGCCTTGGCGGCGTGATCGACAGGTTGCCTGCGACGCTACCGTTCGCCGACCTGCGGAAGGTCGAACTTGCCAAGGCGATCGCACGCGACCCGCAAGTGCTTTTAATCGACGAGCCCTTTGCCGGCCTGACCTCAAGCGAGACGACACAATTCTCGGAACTGATCAGTGGGCTTCGCGACGACGGACGCGCCGTCCTGCTGGTCGATCACAACGTCAAAGGAGTCGCCGCTCTAGTCAATCGAGTGTTTGCGATGTATCTGGGGGAACGTATCGCGGAAGGCAGCAGCCGTGATGTTATGCACGACGAGACCGTGCGACGCGTCTATCTTGGTGGCGCGATCGAAACCGCGGCGCGGCCGGAAGCGACCTTCCACGAGGAGCCGCCCTTCCTGGAAGTCGAGAGCGTGAGCGTGCGCTATGGCAAAGCGCAGGCGCTGGAGAACGTGTCGATCCATGTTCACGCGGGCGAGTTCGTTGCTGTGGTCGGCCTCAACGGCGCCGGGAA
>JASHRR010001142.1 GCA_030037185.1 Xanthobacteraceae bacterium
CTATCGTTGGAGATCTGCCTCGCCGCCATAGGCCCGCAGTGCCACGCGGCAGCTCAGCCAGGGTCTCCGGAATTCGACCAACAGCCGACGGCCGTAGCGGTCGATTGTTTCGATCCGCTGCAGGTAGGCCGGCAGCGGCTTCAGTGGATTGTCGGCATCGACGCGGCCGAACCGATCGGCGGGCCACGTCACCAGCAGTTCGAACGGGGCTTTTAGGCGCGGGAACGGCCATGGCGCCGCCGCCATGACTAGTGGTCACATTCGGCGGTCCACCTCACGACTGTGGGGACTGGTTGCCAAGCTTCTTCGTGAAGCGATTGACCGACGGCGGCCGGGGCAGGTCGAAGACGTACCGGCCGGCGGTCGACTGACCTGCGGGCTGCACCACAGCCGTGATTTCGGCGCCGGAATGTGCCGCAGTCTGCACCACATCGTCACCACAGTTTCGGAACGCCCGTCTTGCCCTTCGCCTCGCGCTTGCACCACCCGATCAGATCAGCGCGTGACTTCCTTGCCGGCGCCTGCGACGCCAGCACCTTCTTCAGCCGGTCTTCCGCGGCCGCTTTGGCTTCTGCTGCCGCACCGTGCCTCCCACATGCTCCTGCCCTCGCGACGTCGCCTTCAGCGCTGATTTTGGCAGCGGCTTCAACAGAGAGCTTTGCGCCCCAGCCGCGCGACCGTCGCGCCGAGCAACAGCCAGCATGCCGCCGGGTCCATGAGCATCGCCACAACGATGAACCAGCGCAGGACATCGTCATCCTTGCCCTCAAAAGAGCCGCGAGGTATTAGGTGCGCCTCGACCTTCGCCTGCTCTCCATCGACTTGAGCTTGGCGAGAACCTGGTGTCCGCTCAGTGGCGGGGACGCACCTCATGCGTGCCCGCTCTTGAGGAATCGGTTCACCATCGCTCGTAGCATGATGGGTTGCACCGGCTTGTGCAGGAGGTGAAGGCCGCTCTCGCCCGCCTCGCGCAGGCATTCCGGCGCAGTGTCGCCGCTCGTCACAAATGCCGGGACCGCTCCGTGGGCCTCACGGAGTTTTGCAATTGCGGTGATACCGGATTGCCCGTCCGCGAGATGATAATCCGAAATGATGAGATCGGGCCGCGCCTCGCCGCCGATGCGCTTCACCTCCGTCAAGGCTGCTTCGGACGTCGCCGCGGTCACAACGCGGCAGCCCCAGTTACGCAACAGCCCGCCCATTCCTTCGAGAATGCGGGCGTCGTTGTCCATCACCACCACCAACTTTCTACTGATCACGTCGATGAAGCCCTGGTGCGACGGCTCGGATTTCGGCACCGCGGCCGCCGGGGCTGCTGGCGCGGCGATGGAAAAGCGCGAGCCCTTTCCGGGCGTTGATTTCAACTCGATCGGATGATCAAGCAGGGCGCAGAGGCGGTCAACAATCGCAAGACCGAGACCCAGGCCGGCCCGATTGGTTTTCGCGGCATCGGCAAGCCGGTAGAATTCGCCGAAGATCTTGCACCGCTGGTCTTCCGGTATGCCCGGTCCGCTATCCGCCACGTCGATGCGCAACAATGCGCCGCGGCGCCGGCAACCCACGACGATGCCCCCGGACGTGGTGTAGTGGACGGCGTTGGAGACCAGGTTGAGCACGATCCGTTCGAGCAGCACCGGATCGCTGCGCACCCAAGCGCTGGTCGCCGCCAGCCGCAAAGACAGTCCTTTCTCTTGTGCCACCGCCGCGAAGGTACTTTCGATCCTTGCGAGCAACTCGGCGACGGGAAAATCGGCGATTGTCGGCGTGAGTGCCCCGGCATCGAGCTTTGTAATGTCAAGCAAGGCGTTGAATAGCTCGTTCATCCCGGTAATGGCGTCGTCGATGCGATCGACGAGGCGGCTGCCTTCGGCCGATGTCATGTGGCTGCGCAACTGCGCCACAAACAGGCCGAGGGCATGCATCGGCTGGCGCAGATCATGAGTCGCAGCGGCCAGAAACCGCGACTTGTGCTGGCTTGCCTCCGCCAGCTGCCAGTTCTTGTCGCGGAGGAGGGCAATCTCCGCCGCGCGCAGGCGCTTTTTTTCGAGACTTGCGCCGATGCGGGCTTTCAGCAGGACCTGATTCACCGGCTTGGGCAGATAGTCCTCAGCCCCCAGATTGATGCAGCGGACAATATTGTCCAGCCCCTCGACCGAGGAGATGACAATCACGGGCACATCACGCAACTGCAGGTCGGCCTTGAGCTGATCGAGCACGGCGAAGCCATCCAGTTCGGGCATTTCGATGTCGAGCAGCAGCAGGTCGAACGGTTCGCTTCGCAACCTCTCCAGTGCGACGCGGCCGTTCTCGGCCAGCGCGACGCGATGCCCCAGCCGCTCAACGCTGCGCGATAGCAACAAGCGGTTGACCTCGTTGTCGTCGACGATGAGCACGAGGGACTTGTGCTCAGCCATTGCGCAAGGCCTTCAATTCGGCGGCGGTACGTGCGTATTCCGCTTCCAGGGCCGCCAGGGCAGCCTCGTCGCGGTCTGATTCGGCACCAAGTCCATTGAGCTCAAGCTCGCGTGCCAGCGCAGCCAATTTTCGTGCGCCGAAGGTGTCGCCGTTGGATTTGACCGAGTGCGCTGCGCGCCGGAAGCGGTCGGCATTGCCTTCGGCACGTGCACCGTTTAGCTCTGCGAGCATGCTGGGCCATTCTTCAATAAACGTGTCCACAAGTTCGGCCACGAATTCAGCACCCATCGAGTCTCGCAGTTCCGCATAGACAGCCCGATCAATGACTGATTCGTCCATATTGTCCTCACTCCTGAGGTGTCGGGACGCACATCAAGGCCTCGATCAGTTCATCCAACCGGATCGGTTTGCTCAGGTAGTCGTCCATGCCCGCGGCCAAGCACATTTCGCGGTCGCCCCGCATGGCGTTGGCGGTCATCGCGACGATACGCGGGCGCTGGTTGGCGGGCCACGTCGCGGTGATCCGGCGCGAGGCCTCAAGGCCATCCATCTCAGGCATCTGCACGTCCATCAATACTACATCATAGGGCTGGCGAGCCACGCACTCGATGGCCTCGAGGCCATTGCTGGCCAGGTCGGCGCGGTAACCCATCTGTTGCAGCAGACGCAGCGCGAGCTTCTGGTTCACGGCGTTATCCTCGGCCAGAAGAATGCGAAGCGGATGACGGGAGGCCATCTCGTCATCGATGCGGGGATTGGTTGGCGCGGCAACCTGTCTGGGCGCGGCCCCGTGCACCAGCAGCGTCACTAACGTGTCGAAGAGCTGGCTCTGCCGGAGCGGCTTGGCCAGCCTAGCGGCAAAAAGTGCGTCGCTAACCTCCTTGTGGCCAAGTGAGCTGAATAGTACGAGGGGCAGGGTGTGACCCGCTTCGCGGATGCGGGCAGCCAGTAAGTCGCCGTCCATACCCGGCATGTGCATGTCGAGGATGGCGAGATCGAACGACTCGCGCTTGAGCATTTGCAGCGCCTGCTCCGGCGCTTCGGTGTCCTGAGCCACCATGCCCCACTTGATCGCCTGCAGGGCCAGGATCCGCCGCGTGGTGGCATTGTCATCCACCACCAGGATGCGCTTGCCTTGCAGCGCCTGCTGCCCGTCGATGAAGTCTCGACCCGTGCCTTGCGGCAGATCGGCACGCGAGCCACGGATTGTGAAACAGAAGGTGGCGCCATGCCCCGGGCCGGCGCTTTCCACCCACATCGCGCCTCCCATCAGTTCCGCCAGCTTCTTGCTAATCGCCAAGCCCAGCCCGGTGCCGCCGTATTTGCGCGAGGTGCTTGAGTCGGCCTGCGAGAACGACTGGAAGAGGCGGCTTTTGCCCTGTTCGTCCAGCCCGATGCCGGTGTCGCGCACGGCGAATTCCAACAGGTCGCCCTTGCTTGCGACGCTCAGCACCACTTCGCCCACGTCGGTGAACTTCACCGCGTTGCTCAATAGATTCAGGAGGATCTGCCGCAGGCGGGTAACGTCACCCTGGATAGCCGCGGACACTTCCCCCTCGAACAAATAGGCGATGTCCAAGTGTTTCTCGGCGGCGCGGCTGCCGACGAGGTCCAGCGCCGACTCGACACAGTCACGCAGATCGAAGGTCTGGGCCTCGATGTCCATGCGTCCGGCTTCGATCTTCGAGAAATCGAGAATGTCGTTGATGATTGTGAGCAGTGCTTCGCTGGAATCCCGGATGGTGCTGGCGTACTCCCGTTGCTCGTCGTTGAGCGCAGAGTCGAGCAAAAGGCCGCTCATGCCGATAACCGCATTCATCGGCGTGCGGATCTCGTGGCTCATAGTCGCGAGGAAGCTCGATTTGCTCCGGCTGGCTGCGTCGGCGGCATCGCGCGCGGCGGCAAGCTCGGCTTCGTGTCGTTTCAATTCGGTGATGTCCGCGTAGATCGCGACAACACCGCCGTTGGCGGTCCTTCGCTCGTTGACCTGGATCCAGCGTCCGTCGCTGCGGCGCTGGAGATGGGTTTCGCTGGCGCCGCGGTGGCGTGCCAGCCGCTCCGCAATCCAGGCTTCGCGGTCTGGTTCGGCGTCCTTCATCAGGCCGCGCTCGATAGCAGTGCGCAAAATTGCTTCGAAGCTCGTGCCCGGCAACATCACGTCGGCGTGGGATGCAAAGAGCTCCCGATAACGGCTGTTGCACACGATGAGCTTGTCCTCGGCGTCGTAGAGCGAGAACCCTTCGGATATGGTCTCGATCGCCTCGGTGAGGCGGGCCCGCGCCTCGCGGATTTCGCGAAGGTTCGTCTCTTCCACCTCAATCGCCGTGGCGCGGAATACGCCCAATGCCTCAGCCATGCGGCCGATCTCGTCGGTCCCGCCCGACGGGAGCGGCGATTTGAGATCGCCCGCGGCCAGGGTCAGCATGCGATCGCTGAGCGCCGTAAGGCGGGCAACAATATTGGGGCCGACGTACAGCCATCCAATCAGCGCCGAGCAAATCAGGCTGAGCGCGACGACCATAAACAAGCCAAGACGGCCAAGGTTCTGAACGGACTGCGTCTCGGCGGTTGCCGCGGCGATGCCCAGCTTCGCCTCCATCGCCAACGCGTCCACCGCCTTGCTCAACTGAGCCGAGAGGATGGAATTCTCCGCGATCCGCTTTTGGCCTTCCAGCGTGGCCTCCAATTCGACCTGACGCGCGGATATGATGCTCGAATTTCCGATCGCGCCGGCCCGCAGACGGCTGAGCGGAACAATCAATGCAAGCGAGACATCCGGATCGAGGCCCGACACCAAGTCGTCGATGCGCCGGATCGAGTGCTCGACTTGCGGCTGAATCATGTCGAGAGCGGTCTGGGTCGCGGCGCTGCTGGCGCGGACCAGGGCCTCGAATGCA
>JASHRR010001143.1 GCA_030037185.1 Xanthobacteraceae bacterium
GGCGTTGCTGTCTGCGCTGGTGAGCCTCGCTTCTCTGACGCTCGGCGACTGCAGCCGCGCCGTCCCCGAGGAAGAAGAAAAGCAAGAGGCCACCGAGGTGGCGGTGCAGGTCGCGACGGTGATGAAAGCGGACCTGCGGGCGCGCGTCGAAGCCTACGGCATGGTAGAGCCGGAACCTGCGAAGGACGGGGCGCCAAGCGGTGGCGCGAGGCTCGCGGCGCCGATTGCCGGAATTGTGGCGTCGATCCATGTCATGGAGGGCCAGAGCGTCAAGGCTGGCGATGTGGTGGTCAAGCTCGATGATCGCATTGCCCAGGCCGCCGTGGACAAAGCGCAGCATGCGCTTGTGTTTGCCCAACAAGTGGCGGATCGCATGGAGCGGCTGATCAGCTCCGGAGCGATATCGATGCAACTGAAACAAGAGGCCGATGAGCGGCTTGCAGCCGCGCGCGCCGAGCTTGCCGCGGCGCAGGCCGCAACCGCGCAGGTGCGGCTCGCCTCGCCATTAAATGGTGTCGTGGCGCACATCAATGTTCAGCCGGGTCAGTCCGTTGACCTAAACACAATTGTAGCCGAGATCATCGACCTGAAGCGCCTGGTGGTGAGCGTCAATGTCCCGACCGACGAAGCCGCGCCGCTGCGCCCCGGCCAGCCTGCGGAGATATTTACCGATAACCTCAAAGACCCAGCCACGACAGGCAGCGTGTCGTTTATTAGTCCAATGATCGACTTGAAAACCGCATCTGCCCTGGTGCGGTTGTCGGTACCCGAGGATTCGGCATTGCGCCCGGGCGAATTCGTCCGCGCCCGCATCGCTACCGAGGAACTGACCGATCGCCTCGTGGTTCCTCGCGAAAGCGTAGTCAAGGCAGAGGACGGCAAGGTCATCTATCTCGTGGCAGGTGACAGGGCCGTGCAATTGCCCGTGAAAACCGGACTACGCGACGGCGACCTGATAGAAGTCGAAGCTGACGGCTTGAAAGAAGGCGACACCATCGTCACCACCGGCGCCTACGGCTTGCCGAAGGAAACCAAGATCAAAATCACAAAGCCAAAGTGACGTGCGGCTTTCCATTGAAATAAATACGTTTTAACGATGAGCTCCAATCCAAACATCGGCCGATTTGCGACTCGCAACGCAACGGCCATCATATTCATGACGGTGGCGCTGTGCCTCGGCGGCATCTATGCGGCACTGCAGATGCCGTCGTCAGTTTTCCCGCAAACCAATTTCCCCCGTTGCGTCATCCTGGTTGACAACGGCGTAATGCCGGCGGACGAGATGATGGCGACAATTACCCGGCCGATCGAAGAAGCCATGAAAGACATCCCGGGCGCGGTATCTGTGCGATCCGCTTCCGGCCGCGGTTCCGCGGAAGTCAATGTTTTCTTCAACTGGCAAGTCGATATGCAGCGGTCCGAACTTTACGTCAACAGTCGCCTCGCCCAGATCCGCAGCACGCTTCCCGCAACCGCCACTACAGTGGTCTGGCGGCTGACCTTTTCGGCATTTCCTATTATCGGTGTGAGTCTGACCAGTGCCAAGCGCGATATCACCGAGCTTTGGGAAACGGCTCGCTACGACATTAAGCCGCGATTTCTACGGGTGCCCGCAGTCGCGCGGGTTGACTTGGTGGGCGGGCGCACTCCCGAATACCACGTCATCGTCGATCCATTGCGCCTCAATGCGGCGCATCTCAGTCTGGCTGACGTCACCGATGCGCTTGTCAAGAATAACCTCGTGTCGCCTACCGGGATGCATGAAGAGGATTATACGCTCTATCTGACCGTCGTCGACGGCCGCGTGCACGATATCGACGAGATCGGCGAGGTCACGGTTGCGGTGGTGGCTGGCCGGCCGTTGCGTTTGAAGGACTTTGCACGCATTGAGCGGCAGCGCGAACCCGTCTTCAATGTCGTCACTGCGGATGGCGTTGAAGCCGTGCTTCTCAACATCCGAAGCCAGCCCGACGGCAGCACGCTCGATATTGCGGATGGTGTCAAAGCCGAGATGACCGCGCTGCAGCGTGAGCTGCCGCCCGACATGAAGCTGGCATTCTTCTACGATCAATCTCTGCTGGTACGCGCCTCTGTCCACGGAGTGTGGGAGGCGATTGTGTTCGGCCTGATCCTCTCGGTCTTCATCATCTACTTCTTTCTCAAGAACTGGGGCATCACTCTCACCGCCATCATTGTCATACCGGTTACGGTGTTGATCACCCTGGTAGCAATGCGGATGATGGGACTGAGCTTCAATCTGATGACCCTTGGCGGTATCGCGGCCGCCGTTGGGCTGGTGATCGATGATGCCATCGTCGTGGTGGAGGCGATTTACGCAAAAGTGGCCACTGGTCTGCCTCGGCTGGAAGCCATCCACGCGGCAGTCAGCGAGATCTTCCGTCCGCTGATCGGCTCGACGCTGACGCCGGTCGTTGTGTTCGTTCCTCTGGCGTTCCTCGAGGGAATTACCGGGGTGTTCTTTCGCGCTTTGGCACTCACGATGGTGGTAGCCCTTGTCACTTCACTTGTTCTTGCGGTGACCCTCACGCCATCATTGGCGGCATGGTTCATTCGCGATCGCCCGCTCGCCCCACAGGCCAGCATATCAGCAGACAGCCACGGCGGCTTCCTCTTGCGCCGCATCCTGCGACTTTACGAGATCAGCGTTCGCCTCGCGCTTGGCCACCGATGGGTAACCTTGTCCGGCTGCGGCCTCGTCCTGGGCGCGGGCCTCGTTCTCTACGGGAACCTGGAAAGCGACTTCCTCCCCCCAATGGATGAAGGCGGCTTCGTTATCGATTATTTCACGCCGTACGGAACCAGCCTCGCGGAAACCAATCGTCAGCTCTTGCAGGCAGAGGACATCCTGCGTGCCACCCCGGAAGTGGAAAGCTATTCGCGTCGCACCGGGGCGCGACTTGCGTTGGCTATCGCCGAACCTAATACCGGCGATTTCCTGGTCAAGCTCAGGCCCGATCGCAAGCGGCACACACAGGATGTGATCGGCGAACTCCGGGCGAAATTCAATGTCTCCATTCCCGGCGTCGAATGGGATTTTCCGGGCATTCTCAGCGACCTCATCGGCGACCTCACATGGTCGCCGAAGCCGATCGAAGTCAAGCTGTTCTCAACCGACGTCGAGCTGCTCAAGCGCAAGGGGCCCGAACTTGCCGAACAACTCAAAGAGATCAAGGGGGTCGTTGACGTTTTCGACGGGCTTGTTTTTGCCGGTCCCACTCTGAGCTTGAAAGTGCGGTCGCTGACGGCAGAACGGTTCGGCCTGACGGCGGGCGACATCGCAGGGGCCGTCAATACTGCAATGCTGGGGCAACGCGCGTCGAGCGTGCTTGAAGGCGATCGCGTCGTCAGCATCCGGGTGCGGGTCGATGCCGCGAACATCGAGGACGTCGCCAGCATCCGTGAACTGCCGATTCGCACGGCCGGCGGCGATCTCATCAAGCTCTCGCAGGTCGCCGATGTGATCGAGATGCCCGGTCAGCTCGAAATGCGGCGCGAAGATTTGCGGCAGGATATCGCCGTGACGGCGCGCCTTGAGGGCCGGGATCTGGGCAGTGCGATGGCAGAGGTCCGGGCCAAGCTCGGAGCAGATAGTTCTCTCTCGGCAGGCATGATTGAGTTCGGCGGCCTGTATCAGCAACAGCAAGAATCGTTTCGTAATCTGCTGCTCGTGCTGATCATGGCGATTTTGTTGGTGTTCACGGTACTGCTTATCGAATTCGGTTCCTTTGCCCAGCCAGTCGCTATCGTCTTCGGCGCTGTGCTCTCGCTGTTCGGCACCATCGCCGCGCTTTGGCTTACCGATACCACGCTAAACGTCGTTTCGTTTCTTGGCGCCATCATCGGCGTCGGGATCGTGGCCAAGAATGGAATTCTCATGCTCGATCTCGTGGACCACATGCGAACCGAAACCCCGGATATCGTAGAAGCACTGGTACGATCGGGCCGGCGGCGGCTCCGTCCGGTATTGATGACATCCCTTGCTGCGGCACTGGGCATGCTGCCCCTGGCCTATGGGGTGGGATCTGCCGCCGACATGCTCAAGCCGCTCGCCATCGCGGTGATCGGCGCGCTGTGCTTTTCTGTGCTGCTTTCACTGATCGCGACGCCGATCGTATTCTCTCTGCTGCTAAGGTCGGCAACACCCGAAGTCGGCCGCGATACCCGCCCGCGTTAGCGTGAAGCTACGGCAAGACGCGCGGCGGGCGAAAGCCCTGTTGCCCGAAGCTCCAACGGCTTCGACTGCTCGAAGTTTTGATTTCGCTCGATGCCGCTCGCAGGTGTCCCCCCACACCGACTTGGGCGAGGGGGATTCCCCCGCCGTCCGCCCATGCCGCAGCGACCCGTTTCGCATCGAGGCGATCACTGTCGACGAAACTCGCGAGATAGGCGCAATACAAATCCCGCTGCACCCGCGACCCTTCAGAGAATTCGTGATGCCGCTGGTCCAGCGGCTTCTTCCTATACGTCCCGTCCTGGTGGCTGAACTGAGACAGCGCTTCCCGCGTGAGAAATTCGATCAACCGGCAGGCATGAGCGGTGCGCCGAATCGCTATCAACGCTCCAGGTGCCTGCACCTTCATGCTTGCCGTAGCGCCCTCGCTGCCACGCTTTATAGGCGTTGGCCTCGCTCTTGACCGTAGTCCCGACGCCAAGAATGCGGTTCTTCTTCTCGCCGTGGGCGCGGCGCTGCTCGGCAGAAAGCCGCCGCTCCCGCTCCTTCCGCTTGGCCGCGAGGCCCCGATCGCGCTTCGACTGCTTGCGCGCCTTGGTGCCCGTCTTCCAGCGCCTTCTCGTCAAAGCATTCCGGGTCAGTGGCCCGGCGAGACCGGTCCATGGCCCGCTCGATGCGGCGGAATTCTTTTCCAGGGGTGCAAGATTGTAGAGCACAGTTCTTCGTGCAGCGCCTCACCCTGATCGACGCCGATGACAGCGATGGTGCCGGGCCCAATGTCCAAGCCGACGACGGCGGAGCGGGTCTCTCGGCGCAGCGGCGTCAGGCCTTCCTGAACAAGCTGGACGAACCAGCGAACCTCTCCGCGAATGGTTCGGCGGCTGATCCGGCAATATTTGTTGGGAGCCTCAAGGGCCTCGGCCTGCCAGGGGTCCGCGATCGAGGATGGCCGGGAGCACCATGCCGGTGAACCGTACGGAGCCGTCCCGCCAGATAATGGTGGACCTCCTTGGAATTGAAATTACGGTACGCCTTGAAATGCTCATCGGCCACCAATCTTGAGCATGTGCCGCTCAACGATCTTGAATGCCCGTGTGGCGGCGGTCTGGGTGCAGTGGCCCGGCATGTGGGCTTTAATCCAGACGCTGCCTGCAGCGCATTCCCGGGCAAAAACCTCACATCGCGCTTTTGGTGAAGCTGAACCCGCACGAACCCGCTCGAAGGCTTTCGACTTCGCCTTGCCCTTCGGCATTTGCCGCGCCGCCTTAAGGCCGCGCATGCCCGCATCAAGTCAAGGCGCTTGAGTGCTTCGCCAAGGACGGCGTTATAGATGTTCTGCGAGACCCGCAGGATGATGCCGCACGCCCGCTCCTGCGCCGGCTTGGTGCGCAGCGGCAGTGCAAGGATAAGCTCTTAAGTGCGGTCACGCGGCATGAGTTCGCAACAGAATCGGACGTCCGAGGTTACATGAAATTCGCCTTGCCGGATGCGCTCTAACCCCCGGCATGAATGCCGGGGCACGTCGCGCACCTATGGTCGGCTGGAGGGATAACCTTAACTCAACACCTTGCGACTGGCTTGACGGGCCGATGAACAGTCATAGGTCTGCCAACTTCTTCATCACTGGCCCTTTGCCGCGGTCCGCCGAACCATTCCGGCGCTGCGCTCCAGGCTATGCGTGCCGGTAATTTCAATGTATCTTATGGGTCCGCCAACAGGACGATGCGTTCGAGTGGCTCGAAAATTGCTTGCCCGCTGGACGGTCGCAAAGGGGCTTTCGTGACGTCATCAAGCTTCTCATCAAGATTAAGGAAGCCTCTTTTTCGGATCGCCGCGGTAGCGGTGATCCTGGCGGGCGCGGCCGGATATTACCGGCACCTGCACGGCGCACAGGAAAAGCGGGTATCGGCGCCGCGGCCGATACCTGTCAGCGTGGCCGCGGCCATCCGGCAAGATGTGCCGATCTATTTGAGCGGCCTCGGGACGGTCCAGGCACTCAACACGGTGCCGATCCATTCCCAGATCGACGGCCAGCTCAACGAGATTGCTTTCACCGAGGGCCAGCACGTGAAGATGGGCGACGTGCTCGCTAAAATTGATCCCCGCCTGTTCCAAGCCGCGTTCGACCAGGCGGTCGCCAAGAAAGCCCAAGACCAAGCCAACCTGGTTTCCGCTGAAAAGGATCTGACACGGGCCAAAACCCTGGTCGTCCGCAGTTTTGAAACCCAGCAGGTGGTCGACCAGCAGCAGGCCAAGGTCGATGCCTTGACAGCTTCGATCAAGGCAGATGATGCGGCGATTGAAAGCGCCCGGACACAGCTCGATTACACCACCATCACATCGCCGATCAACGGCCGCGCCGGTATCCGTCAGATCGACCTTGGCCGCATTATCCATGCCAACGACTCAACCCCACTGGTCGTGCTCACCCAGACCCAACCATCGGCAGTCGTGTTTACCCTTCCGGAAATAAACCTCGAGCCTCTGCGCGAGGCGATGGAGCGCGGTCCCGTCGAAGTCACGGCGTTCGATCAGAACAATGTCAAGGCGCTCGGTACGGGCAAGCTGTTGCTCATTGATGCAGTCATCGACCAGGCGACTGCCACGATCCGGCTCAAGGCTCTGTTTCCCAATTCTGACGAACGGATGTGGCCCGGCGAATTCGTCAATGCACGCGTGCTGCTCGACACCGCGGGCAACGTGCTCACGATTCCCTTGGCGGCCCTACAGCGCGGTCCTGATGGCCTGTTCGCCT
Source organism: Xanthobacteraceae bacterium (assembly GCA_030037185.1). The sequence goes on from JASHRR010001143.1 coordinate 6,948, forward strand.
GGGTGGTCGGAGCCGATGACAGAGCGCAGATGCGGCCGATCAAGACGGGGCCGCCGGCAGAGGACGTGGCGATTGTGGCGGAGGGCCTTGATGCCGGCGAGCAGGTTGTCACGGAAGGGTATTATCGGTTGCAGCCGGGCGCTCAGGTGGCGATCCGGCCGGCGAAGGAGAGATCAGCTGCGATGTCGGCCGCTCAAGGACGCACGCCGTGAATATTTCTGAGCCGTTCATCCGGCGCCCCGTGGCAACCGCCCTCCTGATGGCGGCATTCGCTTTCGCCGGCATTGTCTCGTACCCGTTTTTGCCGGTCGCCGCATTGCCGCAGGTCGATTTTCCGACCATCCAGGTCTCGGCCGGCTTGCCGGGCGGCAGCCCCGAGACCATGGCGGCCTCGGTCGCGGCACCGCTCGAACGCCAGTTCGGCCAGATCGCCGGCATCACTCAGATGACGTCGGTGAGCACGCTCTCCACCAGCACAATTGTGCTCCAATTCGCCCTCAATCGAAACATCGATGGCGCCGCCCAGGATGTTCAGGCCGCCATCACGGCCGCCGGCAGGCAGCTTCCGGTTAATCTGTACCCGCCGCCCTCTTACAAGAAAGTCAATCCGGCAGACTCACCTGTCTTGATTCTGTCGGCACGCTCCGACGTTCTGCCGATTACTCGGGTCGACGACTATGCCGACAACATCCTCTCCCAGCAGATCTCGCAGGTGCCCGGAGTGGCCCAGGTGCTTATTGCGGGCGAGCAGAAGCCGGCGATCCGAGTCCAGGTCGACCCTGCCAAGCTTTCGGCGACCGGGCTGACCCTTGAGGACGTGCGCGCGGGACTGATCACCGCCACCACCACCGCCGCCAAGGGTACGCTTAACGGGGCCGAAAAGAGCTTCACGATTGCTGCAAACGATCAGATCATGCAGCCCGCCGAATATGACAACGTGATCTTCGCGTACCGCAACGGCGCACCAGTGCGCGTACGCGACATCGGTCAAGCCATCGAGGGACCGACCGACACTACAATTGCGGCCTACGAAAACCTCAGTCGCGACGTTCTTCTTATCGTCTACAAGCAGCCCGGCGCCAACGTCATCGAAACGGTCGATAACATCAAGGCACGGCTGCCACTGTTAACTGGCAGCATCCCGCCCTCCGTCAAAGTCTCCACTATCCTCGACCGCACCACCACCATCCGCGCCTCCGTGGCCGACGTCGAGTTCACTCTCGCCCTCACCGTCATGCTGGTGGTGCTGGTCATTCTGATGTTTATCCGCGACTTTTGGGTGACGGTGATACCGGCGGTGACGGTGCCGCTGGCATTGCTCGGCTCGTCCGCAGCGATGTATCTGCTTGGTTTCAGTCTCGACAATCTTTCGCTGATGGCGCTGACCATTGCGGTCGGCTTCGTCGTCGACGACGCTATCGTGGTCGTCGAGAACATTCACCGCCATGTCGAGGACGGCGAGACCCCGCTGGTAGCGGCTCTCAACGGCGCGCGCGAGATCGGGTTCACCGTGGTGTCGATCAGCGTGTCGCTGATTGCGGTGTTCATCCCGTTGCTGTTGATGGGGGGCATCATCGGCCGGCTGTTCCGCGAGTTCGCCCTCACGGTCACGGCTTCGATCGCGGTCTCGGCCTGCGTTTCGCTCACGCTGGCCCCGATGATGGGGGCGCGGTTCATGCGGCACCAGACGCATGAGCATGGCCGCGTCTACCGCGCCTTCGAGGCATTCTTTGATATGCTTCTAGCAGGCTATCGGCGCACCCTCGACATTGCGCTTGCCCACCAGAAGACGACACTTGCCGTGTTTTTTGCCACGCTGGCCCTCACGGCCGACCTTTTCTTGACCATCCCAAAAGGCTTCTTCCCGATCCAGGACACCGGCCAGCTGTTGGGATTGACCGAGGCGGCGCAAGACGTTTCGCCTATCGAGATGATGCGGATACAGGAGGAGATCGGCGCCATCATCGCCAGGGATCCGGATATCGAGACTTTCGGCTCCAACATGGGCAACGGCGGCGGCGCCTACACAACCAATAGCGGCCGCATCTTCGCCAGCTTGAAGCCGCGCGACGAACGTGCCGCGACCGCTTCACAAATTATTGACCGGCTGCGACCGCAGTTCGCTGCAGTCAAGGGCGCAGCCGTGTTCATGCAGATGCCGCAGGATATTACGGTTGGCGGGCGACTGTCGCGCGGCCTGTTCCAGTACACATTGCAGGATGTCGATATTGCGGAGCTTGCCGAATGGTCGGGCGAGATGCTCGCCAAGATGAAGACGCTGCCCCAGCTCGCCGACGTCGCCACCGATCTCCTCAACAGCGCCCCTCAGCTTGCCGTTACCATTAATCGCGACCAAGCGTCGCGTTTTGGCATTACTCCGCAACTGATCGACGACACCCTCAATGATGCCTTCGGTCAGCGGGAGGTGACGCAATACTATACCCAGATCAACACCTATTTTATAATTTTGGAGGTCAAGCCGGAACTCCAGGGGTTACCGTCCACTCTCGACCGTATCTACATAAAATCCCCGTTGACAGGCGCCGCAGTGCCGTTATCCACGCTCGTCACGGTCAACAGCACGAAGGTCGGGCCACTCGTGGTCAACCATCAAAGCCAATTTCCTTCAGTTACGCTGTCGTTCAACCTGGCTCCGAACGTCGCACTCGGCGAGGCGGTGGCAGCAATCGAGGAGGCGGAGCGGGAACTCAACAAGCCATCCTCGATCATCGCCACCTTTCAAGGCAACGCGCAGGCCTTTCAGACATCGCTCGCCAGCGAGCCGGCACTGATTGCGGCGGCGCTGATCGTGGTCTATATCATTCTGGGAATGCTCTATGAGAGCTTTATCCATCCGCTCACTATCTTATCGACGCTGCCATCGGCAGGCGTGGGCGCACTGCTCGCACTTTCTCTTGCTGGCATCGATTTATCCGTGATTGGGATCATCGGCATCATCCTCCTGATCGGCATCGTCAAGAAGAATGGCATCATGCTGGTCGACTTCGCGATTGTGGCTGAGCGCGACCGCGGCCTCACCCCTATCGAGGCGATCCGCGAGGCGTGCCAGCTACGATTCCGCCCGATCATGATGACGACCGCCGCTGCCATGCTCGCGGGCCTGCCACTGATGCTCGGCAGGGGTACCGGCTCGGAGCTGCGCCAGCCGCTCGGCTATGCGATGGTCGGCGGCCTCGCGCTCAGCCAGGTGCTCACCCTCTATACAACGCCGGTTGTCTATCCTTATCTCGATCGTCTGCAAACTTGGCTGTTCGGCAAGCGT
>JASHRR010001144.1 GCA_030037185.1 Xanthobacteraceae bacterium
GCACAACCCGGTAGCTTGGCGCGGTCGCTGCACGACGAGGTGTTCCGAAAGAGCGGCCTTGAACCTCCCTCCGCAATGGTACTGACGGTGTCGCTCCACCTTTACATGCGCCTGATCGAAACGGGACGGTGGCTTGGTCTCGTCCCCGCTTCCGTCATGCGTTTTGGCGGCAAGCAAATGCACCTCAAGGTTCTACCGGTCAAAGTGTCATCGTCTCCCGCGCCGGTCGGGTTGATCACACTCAAGGGTCGCACGCTAACTCCGTTGGCGGAGCGCTTTATTGAGTGCACCCGCAAAGTCATCAATTCCGATACCGGTCGCGGGCGACGCGGCACCGGTAATTTCCGTTTCTGTTAGCGGATTTGTTGCGGTCGTTTGCGGGCGGTCTTCCGGTGGCGCTTGTGATACTTGTCGGCAATAAATAAGCTGATGACGAGGATGTTTGACAATGAGTTAGCGGACAATTGCGCAGAAACCTATGACAGATTGCTTTCACGCGTTTGCGCCGCAGCGTTCCAGCTGCAGGGCCACCGTAGGTCTCCCGGCTCCTTTGTTGCGCCTCGTGCCCGCAATCCGGGAATGCCCACGATCAGATCATCAGCCTGTTGTTAGATTGCATCGCCGGGCCAGAGCGCGATCTGAACCAGGACAGGGGGGTGGAGAAATCACCAGGTTGCACGTGCACAAGCATATCGGTTCGATTGAAGTCCAGATCTGAGCCTGCGACCCCTGAGAACGATCCAGCCCTTCGATCCGACCGTGAATACGGCAATCGCGTCGGAGGCCTGCCGGTCAATCGTGTCCGGGGACCGGCAGCATCCGAAATCTTCTGGCCAATCGGTGTTTGCTTCGAGGGAACCGCTCGGCACTCTCGGAATCGTCGCTTTTATGCCCCAAACCGCAAAGACCCGCATAAGGAACGGCGCGGCAAGGAAGTGCGGTCAGGCTTCCGGGTTCGACCCGTCGATCTCGCCGCGTCCAGCCAAGCCTATCGCTGGCCGGCGTCTGCAGGCCAGCCATACACGGGTGACGATGCTGACGCTGTCTGTTTTGTCTACGATGCGACCGACTCCGTAAGTCTTGGTGGGTAATGACTGGCTAATACCAAGGGGTTGCTCACCAACAGGGTTGCGGTGCAACAGCGGAGATTATTGATGGCTGAACGTGGCATTGCCGCATTTGGACAGCGCGGGTCGGCGCGGCAGCTGGGTGCTGTGTCGCTGAGCGGCAGTGTATTTTGCCGCTGGCAAGATCGGTTCGGCCTTCGCGTGCGCTGGCCCATGCGTGGGGCGCAGCCCGTCAAACAATCAGATGACGAAAAACGAGTCCCTGTTCCGTTCGCGCATGAGTACAGGCCCGACATCGATGGCCTTCGAGCGATCGCAATTGCCGCTGTTATTGCCTATCACCTGCGCAACAATTTGCTGCCGGGTGGCCTTCTTGGCGTTGACATGTTTTTCGTCATATCCGGCTACGTCATAACGGTGTCATTGATAAGCCAGGCCCACAATAGCTTTGGTGAGCTCTTCCTCGGCTTCTACTCCAGACGCATAAAGCGTCTTCTGCCTGCTCTCGTCCTCTGCGTTGTTGTGACATGCCTTATTGGCGCTCTATTTATCACCCCGCAAGAATTTGATCATTCAATGAAGGCCGGCCTGTTCGCCCTGTTTGGGTTGTCAAATATTTATCTTTTGCGAGAGGCTACGGACTATTTTGGTGCATCGGCGCAACTCAATCTGTTCACTCAGACGTGGTCACTGGGCGTCGAAGAACAGTTTTATCTTGTTTTCCCGGCTTTGTTGTGGATCAGCGGAGAAGCATCAGGATACTTGAAGGGGCGGAAATTCCTGATCGTCGCCCTCGGCTTGCTTACCATTCTCTCGATTTTATCGCGTGTCTGGTTAAAAGAAACGATGCCCGACGGCGCCTTTTTTCTGATGCCGCCGAGGTTCTGGGAATTGAGCGCCGGTTGCATAGCTGCCCTAGGTACCTTGAATAGTTCTGGCAGTTTTTCCGCGATAGCGCCCTGGGCCGCGTCGGTGCTGGTGGCGACAGCGCTTATCTTTCCTGCGGCTGTGCCACTTGACGCCGCGCCCACGATCGTTATCGGCACCTCCGTCGTCATAATGACACTGCGCCCCGGCCATCTAATACATCGTTTTCTGACGCTCCGCTGGATGGTGCTGATCGGATTAATGTCGTACTCACTTTACCTTTGGCACTGGAGCGTTCTAGCAATCAGTCGCTGGACGGTTGGCGTCCACTGGTGGCTTGCTCCGCTGCAGATTGGCGCGATCCTGAGCCTTGCCGCCCTGAGCTATTTTCTTGTAGAGCGCCCACTGAGACGCTCGATGTGGTCCAGGTCGGAGCTAAAGACCATCGGCCTTGGCATGATCGGAGTTCTCTGCTCTGCTAGTGTGATCTTGGTCATTGCAAAAAGTAGACAGGGGGGTATGCTCTACACTGGCGCTCCGGCTCAACTGGCTGCCAAAGGTATTGAATCTCTGATGAACGACAAATGGTATGCCGGAAAATTAGAGTGGCGTGCCAACCCCTGTATTCTTTCATCAAATAAGGAAGTAGGGAAGGAGATAAATTTTGACGAATGCACGCTAAAAATGGCAACTTCGTCGAGACCGCATTTCGTCGTTATCGGCAATTCGTACAGCGCCGCCGAATTTGAGATGTACGCCGCGCTGAACGAAGGTGGACTTGGCACGGTAACTGCGACGTCTGCGTGGGGAGCATCGCCGGTGCCGGAGATACCTAATAATTCTCCGTGGTCAAAGGCGAATGCTTATTATTGGAGCGGTGTCGTGCCGACGCTGATGTCGCACTTACGTTTTGGTGACGTACTGATCATGATCAATAGCTTAAGCCCCCTTGCGCCTGCATCTACGACTAAGGAGACAGAGAACCATTTAGTGCTTCTCGAAGCCGGATTGAATCGGCTGGCAAGTGAGCTTCGACGCAAGGGCGTCCAAATTATCTTTCAAGCAGCGAACCCTCCCATCGAGGAATGTTCGCCCGATAAAGCAAAGGCCCAATGGTTCAACCTTCAAGACCACCCATCCTGCACTTACTATAGCAAGGTGTACTCGATCAAACGAACGAAGCGGCTTAATGAAGTGCTCGAAGCCGTGGAGATCATCAACCCCAACTTTCATGTCTTGGACTTGTTTTCGGTCTTCTGCCCTGAAGAGATCTGCAAATTCTACAACAGCCAGGGTGTGTTTTTGTACCGGGATGAGTACTCTCACGCGAGCATAGAAGCGAATTATCTATCCAGGCCAATTTTTCTCGGTATTGTGAACAGAGCGATGGCGGCGAGTGGCGTCATGGGCGGCGCCGCAAACGAGAGGTGATGTTGTCGAAAGGGGTTTCGGCGGAGGTGACGTCAACACGCACGGCAGGGTAACTGAGCCCATCGACCATCCCGCAACGCGGTGCGCGGTGCGCGGTGCGCTCGCGCGCGACAACCGCGCAATGCGGCGCCCGGCGCTCGCGCCCGGTTTATCAATCAGAGTGGTTACGATGTAACCTACAAATCAGACCGGGCAGGCCTCTGGACTGCCCGCATCGCGATCAGCCGCCTCGCGTCGAGCTTCAATTTCTTCTGTGCTGTCTCGAACAACCTCCCGTTCGCCCTCGCCTCAACGAAACCGAGCCATGTCGGTTTGCCGGCAACCCGGCCGTTTCC
>JASHRR010001145.1 GCA_030037185.1 Xanthobacteraceae bacterium
TGCGGGCTTCAAAAGCGAGACCCGTTGCAGCCACAAAACGTGGCCCATTGGCACCACCCAATGAAACCCCCTGTCGTCCTAGCCCCGAAAACATGCTTGGCGGAAACGTCAGCGAGCCCGGCGACGCCCCCAGCCGCGCGCGCCACATAAGCACGTCAACCGCCAGAATTCAAGATTACTTATCAATTAGTTAACAACCGTGGTTTTTGCGTCACATGCCGAACGCGACGGCACGACTGTTGCTGGATTTTAGAGTCCGATAGCGGGCAAGAGCCCATAGCGGGAAATATCTTCGATAGCCATGGTAACGTAAGTAAAACACGCGCGGAAATCCGGTCGCCGTAAAGCGCGGCTCGGTCCAGAACCCATCCTGATTTTGTGTCCTGGCGAGATAGGCGATACCTCGCACCACCGCCCGTTCATCGGCGCGACCTGCTGCCATCAGGCCCAACAGCGCCCATGCGGTTTGCGAGGCCGTGCTGGGCGCCCGTTCATAGCCGCGATATCCGATCTTGTAGCTGGTTCCATCTTCGCCCCATCCGCCGTCCGGATTCTGAATCCTGATCAGCCAGTCGGCGGCGCTGGAAACGAGGTCGGACGCGGGATCAAGGCCTGCAGCATTGAGCGCGCACAGCGCAGACCAGGTGCCGTAAATGTAATTTATGCCCCAGCGTCCATACCAGCTGCCGTCCCGCAGCTGGGTATCGCGCAGGAAGTCGACTGCCGCCCGCAGCATCGGATTGGTCTCTGGTCGTTCGCCCAGTTGGGCCAACATCGAGACGCAACGCGCCGTGACATCTTCGGTCGGCGGATCAAGGAGCGCGCCATGATCGGCAAACGGAATGTTGTTGAGGTAATGATGGGTGTTGTCGGCGTCGAACGCGCCCCACCCGCCGTTGCGGCTGAGCAGGCCCTCGATCCATTCGCGCCCGCGCGCGATTGCAGTTTCGAATTCGCGGGTCGGCTGTCGCTTGCGCATGCGGTCCAGCGCCATCAAGACCACGGCGGTGTCGTCGAGGTCCGGATAGTGCGGATTGGCGTATTGAAAGGCCCAGCCGCCGGGGCGAACATCGGGACGCCCCACCGCCCAGTCGCCCTTCACGTCCAGGACCTGCTTCGGCACAAGCCACTGCAGGCCGCGACGAGCACTCGCGGCCGCAGCTTCGTCTCCCGCTTCCAGCAAGGCGTGGCAGGCCAGCGCAGTGTCCCACACCGGCGAAACGCAGGGCTGGCAGTAGGCCTCGCGATCACTCATCACCACCAGCCGATCGACCGCGGCGCGCGCCGCCGCGGCATCGGGATGGTCCTTCGGGTAGCCGAGAGCTTCGAACATCATCACGGTGTTGGCCATCGCCGGGTAGATGGCGCCGAGGCCGTCCTCACCATTGAGCCGCTCCCTGACAAAGTCGACCGCGCGCGCAATCGCCCGCCGTCGCAGCGAAACCGGGAAGGAGGGCTCGGCGGCGCGCAGCACCGCGTCGATGACGCGAAACAATGTGAACCAGGCCCCGCTCTGGTGACGCGCCTTTTCGGGCGGCCCGATTTCGCGGGGATTTTCGGCGAACAATTCGTCAATCGTCACCCCGCGCGGATTCTTCGCCGCCGGCTCGAGAGCCCGCAGGACGAGAAGCGGCACGATGACGGTACGTCCCCAATAGGAAATCTTGCTGAGGTGAAATGGAAACCACCGCGGCAACAGCATGATCTCGACCGGCATCACCGGGACGCTCGTCCACTTCATCACCCGATAGAGCGCCAGCAGAATGCGGGTGAACACATTTGAATGCTTGGCGCCCCCTCGTGAGAGGATCGCCTCGCGCGCGCGCACCATGTGCGGGGCCTCAGGCGAGTCTCCGATCATCTTCAGCGCGAAATAGGCCTTCACGCTCGCGCTCATATCGAAGTCGCCGTCGTAAAACAGCGGCCATCCGCCATGGGCCCCCTGCTGCCGACGCAGATAGACCGCAAACTTTTCTTCTCGTGCCGCGTCGAGCGGCTCATCGAGATAGTGCTTGAGCAGCACATATTCGGCCGGGATTGTCGAATCAGCTTCCAGCTCGAACACCCAATGGCCGTCGCTGCGCTGAGATCGCAGCAGGGCTCGCGTCGCGGCCGTTATCGCACCGTCAAGTGCCGAGCTGTCGGCGACGGATGCGGAAGTTCGGGAAGGCTGCTCCTGCTGCATATCGGGATTTCGAGCCCTTCATGATTGCATGATAAAGTCGGCGGCGCGGGTTCCGGAGCGCACCGCGCTTTCGATCGTCGCCGGCAGGCCGGTGTTGGTCCAATCGCCAGCGAGCGCCAGATTGCGCCACGCCGTCCTGACGCCGGAGCGCTTGGCGTTCTGCGAAGGCGTCGCCGCAAAGGTGGCGCGGCGCTCGCGCACGATCTGCCATGGCGGCATTTCGGCCGCGACGTTGGCAACTCGTTGCACATCCCGCCAGATCATCTTGGCGAGCTCGTCCTTGGTGTGGTGCATGAAGCGGTCAGCCCCGCTGATGGTCGCCGATATACGATCCTCGAAGAAAAAAAGCCATTCGGCCGTGCCGTTGAAGATGCCGAGCATTGGCTCAAGACCCGGCGGCGGGGTGATGCGAAAATGGGCATTGACGATGGCCCGAAACTCGTCCGGCGCCTGCAGTTGGGGGATGATCGAACGGGCCGCAAAGGGCGGCACGGCGAGCACCACGGCGTCGTGCGGCCCGACCGGGACTTTGGTGTCGCCGAAATCGAGTTCTGTGACGGTATCTGCCGTGACGACACAGCGCCGCAGCTGGTGGCCGAAACGGAAAGCCCCTCCATGACCTCTCAGGTACCCAATCGCAGGCTCGACGAAAGCGGCGCTGAGCCCGCGGCGCACCAAATAGGGCCGGCACGCGGCGCCCCCTCGGGCGATCGATTCTCGCACCACCGCACGTGCGAGGTCGGAAGATGCGCCATTGGGGTCGGTGTTGAGGGCCGCCAGCAACAGCGGCCGCATCACCTGCTCGTAGGCCGGCCCGGTGCAGGACAGGACCCGGCAAAGCGGCTGGTCCGCTGTTGGCCACATCAGACGCGCCAGCCCCACATAGTCTCGCACGCGCGTGCGCGGTGCCCGGCGATGCGGGTCAAACACCCATAGCGGCAGGCGTCCGACGCCAAGATCGAGCGTCCAGCGTTGTTTGGTGGCAAGATCGACGAACGGAAAACGCGCCGCGGGAGCACCGCTGATGAGCCCCGCCGCACCGATGCGCGTCAGAAAGCCGAGCGCAGCCGTGTTGCCGGACAGCAAGATATGGGTGCCGTTGTCAATGCGCATCCCGCTCGCCGCGTCGTCATAGGACCGGCAGCGACCACCGGCGTGGTCGGTGGCCTCATGGACAACGGTGGTGACACCCCGTCCGGCCAGACCGACCGCGGCAGCAAGGCCGGCAACACCGCCGCCGATGATGTGAACGGTGCGCGGCATCAGATAAACGCGTATCGCATGATGATCCAGAGGAGGCGGGGCCGACCGAGCCTGATCGTGCGCCGGGGTGGAGCAAATCCGCGCGTTGCCATATGCTCGAGCATCAGCCGGTACACCGCGCCCATGATGCGCGGCGCCCGCACCGCGCGGCGTCGGGCAGACGACATGATTTCATCAGCCCTGTCGAAATGGTTGCGCGCCACCTCGATAAGCTGCGCGCAAGCGCGCTCGAGCGATGGGCTTGCCAGCACGACCGCCGGATCGGCGGCGTCAATGCCCGCCTCGGCCAGGGCCTCCCGCGGCAGGTATAGACGCCCGGCCGCTGCATCCTCGTCGATGTCCCGCAGAATATTGGTGAGCTGAAGCGCGCGCCCGAGGTGATGGGCAAGCTCCCGCCCAGCCTTGCTTTCAAGGCCGAATATCCGAACCGACAGCCGGCCGACCGCGCTCGCAACCCGGTCGCAATAAAGATCAAGCTCGGACCAGGTCGGCGCCCTGACGTCGGCAATCACGTCGATTTCCATGCCGTCGATAACGGCGAGAAAATCGGCCTGATCGAGGCCGTAATCCCGCACAGGCCTGGCCAAATCGCTGGTGCGCGCCGTCACTGAGCCCCGATAAAGGGCCTTGATGTCGGAGCGCCACGCCGCGAGTTTGGCAAGCCGTTGATCGCGAGGCCCGCGCGCGTCCGCTATGTCGTCAACCTGACGACAAAAGCTGTAAATCGCAAACATGGCGTCGCGCTGGGCGAGCGGAAGAATCCGCATAGCCGTGTAGAATGAGCTGCCGGATGCACGACCGGCGTTTGCACTGGCGTCGGGCTGGGTCACGCGCGCTCACGCATCCTTTGCTTGGCGCGAGGCAAATCCGCCCCGTCCATAACGGGCGAGCAATCCGCAAGCCACACCCGTCAACACGCCTCCCATAGCGCCGATCTTGGTCAAATGCACGTTTTCGCTCAATGGATCTCGCATCTTAATCAACCCCACTATTCGCCGGGCCATCGCCGTGATTACCGCCACTTCGAGCGACAACCGGAAATCGGCGATCATCGCGGCAAAACCGCTGCTTTCCTGCAATAGCGAATCTGTCCGGTCGGCAAGAGACCTCAGGCATGTCAATAGCGCCGGCGACGAGCGGGGCGCCGCCAATTCCTCGCACCGGGCGCCGGCATCCTTCAACGCGTCGAGCGGCACATAGACGCGATCAAGAGTCGTATAATCGGCATGGCAATCCTGGAGATGATTGTTGATCTGCAGGGCTGCGCACAGCGCATCGTTCGCCGGCCACGTCGACTCCGGCTCGCCGTGAACGTCGAGCACGAAACGGCCGACCGGCATCGCCGAATATCTGCAGTAGTCCATCAGCTCGTCCCAGCTGCGATAGCGCAGCTTCGTGACATCCATGCGGAAGGCGGCGAGCAGATCCTGGGCATGGCGGGTCGACAGGTGCCGGTCCCTCAGGGAGACCCGCAGCCGCTGCGCCACCGCCTCGCCTTCGATGCGGCCGAGAAGGCCAGCTTCAAGCCCGTCGAGATGGGCGAGTTTCTCGCCCGGGGCGAGCGTCGGATGATCGGCGATATCGTCAGCGGTGCGGACGAAATCGTAAAATGCCAGAATGGCGGCGCGGTGCTTGGCTTTGATCAATATCGACGCGACCGGGAAATTCTCGTCCCGATGACCTTTGCCCGACCGTAGCTGCGCGGCGCCCGTCATTTCGCCCTCGTCGCCTGGAATCGGCCTTTCCAAAAACCGCCCTTTCCCCGGGCGGATTGGATCGCCGAATTAACCGTGAACATCAGGTACGCGAATGCGATCGCCGGCAGCGCGACCCCGAGCCAGCGCGAGACGCGGTAGAACCCGGCCGTCGGAACAAACAGCAGCGCCATTGTGGCCCAGGCAGCCAGCCCCAACAGGGGCGCATATCCTGCGCCGGCAACCGCCGCCACCGGCGGAACCATAAAAGTCAGCACCAAGGCCAATACGGCGGCAGCGAGCTTGACGGGCGAATACCCCAGTTGCGCATAAGCCGACCGCGACACCATCCGGGCGATGTCCGACCAGCGCGGGTAGCCGCGGATGCTGGCGACGCGGTCGGTCAACCCCAGCCAGATCGGTCCCTTGGCTTTGACCTTTCTGGCCAGCGCGCAATCGTCGATCAGCGCATCGCGGATCGCTGCGATACCGCCGACGTCGCGCACAATGTCGGTACGCACGAGCATGCACCCTCCCGCGGCAGCGGCGACCGCACGGTCGGCGCGATTGACCCAGGAAAACGGATACAACATCTGGAAGAAAAAAATGAATGCCGGAATGAGAACGCGTTCCGCCGTGCTCTCGCAGCGCAGCTTGACCATCAGCGACGAAAGCAAGACGCCGCGGGCAAGCGTATGTGCAACGAGCCAGCGCAACATCTGCGGCGCATAGACAATATCGGCATCCGACAAAAGAAAATAGTCGACCCCGTGATCAAGCGAACCGGCAGCAGCGATGCCTTGGCTCAGGGCCCAGAGCTTGCCGGTCCATCCGCGGGGTAGCGCGGTTCCCGATACGATCAGCAGCCGGTCTCGAGCATCGCGATCGGCGGCGGCACTCCGCGCCGCATGCGCGGTGCCGTCGCTGCTGTTGTCGTCCACCACGATGACCGACCACCTCCCCTGATAGTCCTGGCGCAGCAGCGAATCGAGGCACCGGCCGATGACGGCGGCCTCATCGCGCGCCGGAATGACCACGGCGATGCGCGGCCACACCGCCGGCGGAGGCGGCGCGCCGTCGTCGCGCTCGGCGCAGCGGTAGAACCCGCCCCTGCCGAGAGCCAGATAGCTCCATATCGCCAGCGCGAGAAACGCCGTGACTTCAAAGATCATTGTGACGTTAACTACGTAGGAGTCAGGTTACCGACCGGAACTGTTGCACCCCGAAACAGATAGGCAATATAACGCCCCGGCACGATTGAAGTTGCGGTTTTCTCCTTTTCTACAGCACCGAACCTCCAGAGCGAAGCTCAACCGCTTAGGATTAGCATGACGGACAATGGCAGCGCGCGATTTGAGACACGGCTTGGCGAGATTGCGGCGCTAATCGAAACGCTTCTCGATCGGCTTCTTGGCCCCGGTCCGCTCGAGGGTGAGCGTACCCGCGCGGCTCGCCTGCTCGATGCCATGCGCTATGCCAGCCTTGGCGGCGGCAAGCGCTTTCGCCCGTTTCTCGTGGTCGAAAGCGCCGCGCTGTTTGCGGTGCCGCAGGAGCGCAGCGTGATGGCGGCAGCGGCGCTCGAATGCGTGCATTGCTACTCGCTCGTGCACGACGACCTGCCGGCGATGGACAATGATGACTTGCGCCGCGGCCGGCCGACGGTGCACCGGGCGTTCGACGAGGCAACCGCCGTTCTGGCGGGTGACAGCCTGCTGACGTTTGCATTTGACATCCTGGCGCGACCCGAGACCCACCCGGACCCCGGCGTCCGCGTCGCATTGGTGCTGGGGCTGGCCCGGGCGGCGGGGCTCGGCGGCATGGCCGGAGGCCAGATGCTTGATCTTGAGGCGGAGGGCCGGTTTGCGATGGCGCCGCCGCACATGGATCTGCGAGACGTCGAACACTTGCAGGCCATGAAGACGGGCGCGCTGTTGCGCTATGGCTGCGCAGCCGGAGCCATCCTCGGCGGCGCCCACGAAGGCGAGCGAACGGCTCTCGACCGGTTCGGCGCCGCTATCGGAGAGGCATTCCAGATCGCCGACGATATCCTCGACGTCGAAGGCGACGCCGCCACGGTAGGAAAGGCGACCGGCAAGGATGCCCACGCGCGCAAAGCGACCGCGGTCGGCATTCTCGGCGTCGACAAGGCAAGGAAAAGGCTGTTCGCACTGATCGACGAGGCCGAGCGCGCCCTTGCACCGTTTGGCCCCGATGCGGCGCTGCTTAAGGCCGCCGGCAGGTTTGTGGCAGAGCGGCGCGCTTGAAAGCTGTCGGGTCGGCCCTTGTGGTCGCCCCGTTGCCGGCGGACGGAAAATGTCACAGCATCACGCGCTTTACCAAGACGCCCGTCGCGTAGCGACGCTTGTGTTGGCCAGATCCGTGAGTTAATCAAACTGCGATGCAAATCAGCTACCGATATCGGGTCAAGGACAAGCATACCGGGCGTTTCAAAGCGCAGTCGGCCGCAGTGAATTTTGTCTGGAACCATTGCAACGAGGTTCAGACCAGGGCCGTTAACGAAGGCCGTCGATGGCTGAGCTGCAGCGACCTCGACCGAATGACCCGTGGCGTCACAAACGAAGGTCTCGACCCGCACTCGCAGGCTGCGCAGCAGCTTTGCAAGCAATACGACACCTCGCGCAAACCGCACAGTAAGCCTTGGTTGGGTTGGCGCAAAACGTATGGCACCCGTCGTTCTCTCGGCTCGGCGCCGTTTAATCACCAAGCCCTGCAATTGCGCGCCGGCGCTTTCGTCTTTCGCCGCCAACGCTATGACGTTTGGCTGCATCGCCCGTTGCCGGAAGGCGCCAAGATCGGCTGCGGCCCCTGCTCGCAAGATTCGCGAGGGCGCTGGCATATCACCGTGCCGGTCGAGGTCCAGGAGGCGACGCAGGCCGTCAACGATCGGGTTGGTATAGACCTCAGAACCAAGACGCTGGCGACGCTGTCCGATGGCGCCAAGCTCGCCGCGCCTGTGTTCTGCCGTGCCAGTGAGGCCAAGCTTGCGACCTCGCAAAGAGCTCGAAAGAGCAAGCAGGTTAAGGCTATTCACGCCAACATCCGAAATCGCCGAAAAGATTTTCTCCACAAGCAGACGGCGCAGATGGCCGCCAGGGTCGTCCCAGCGACGATCAATCTTATGCAGATGGATCTGCGATCGTTGAGCTGAAATCGAACCGCCGAACCGCAAAGCAAGCATGGCTGAGAAAGCAACCAGCGCTCGCATCGGGCAACCGGTCCGCCGCAAGGAGGACCGGCGCCTCGTCACCGGTAAGGGTTGCTACACCGACGACATCAACCTTCCCGGCCAGGCCTATGCGGTGATGGTACGTTCGCCGCACGCTCATGCGCGCATCGCCGCGGTCGATATCGCGTCGGCGATGACGACCAGAGGTGTGCTTGCGGTGCTCACCGGGCGCGATGTCCTGGCCGACGGGCTGCGGCCAATTCCGCACAAGGTATGGTCGCAGCATCCGGCCGAACTGATGCTGCGGGAGCACGACGGCTTCAAGACGTTCACGGCGCCGCATTACCCGCTGCCGGTCGACAAGGCGCGCTTCGTGGGCGAAGCGGTCGCCATGGTGATTGCCGCCACGGTCGCGGCGGCAAAGGATGGAGCCGAGCGCGTCAAGATCGACTACGAGGTCCTGCCTGCCGTCACCGACACCCTTGAGGCGGCGCGCCCGGATGCGCCGCGTCTGTTCGAGGAAGCAGGATCGAACGTCGTTGTCGATGGAGAGCTGGGCGATCGCGCCGCAACCGAGGCGGCTTTTGCTCGCGCCGACCACGTGGTGAAATTTGAAACGCAGATCCAGCGCGTCACCGGCGCGCCGATGGAACCGCGCGCCGCCCTGTGCGAATTCGATGCGCAGAGCCAGCGCTATACGCTCTACGCCGGCAATGGCGGTGCGTGGCGTCTCAAGGACGATCTTGCCACCATTGTCGGCGTGGCTGCCGATCAGGTCCGCGTCATCATGCACGATGTCGGCGGCAATTTCGGCACCCGCGGCATGATCTATGCGGAATTCGCACTGGTGGCGTGGGCGGCGCGGCGGCTGGGGCGGCCGGTCAAGTGGACCGCCGAGCGACACGAATCGTTTCTGTGCGACTACCAGGCCCGCGACCTCGCGGTCACGGCAGAACTCGCCATCGACCGGGACGGCAATTTCCTAGGGCTCCGCGGCTCGAACATCAGCAACGCCGGCGCCCACACGACAAACTACTCGCCGCTGCAAAAAGGCGTCGAGATCATGACCACGGTCTACCGGATTCCCGCCGCTCATTTCCGCGCCCGCGCGGTCGTGAGCAACACCTCGCCGACCCGGCCCTACCGCAGCGCCGGGCGCCCGGAAGTGATGTTCGTCATGGAGCGGCTGATCGATCTTGCCTGCCAACAGCATGGCTTCGACCGGGTCGAGATCAGACGGCGCAATCTGGTGAAGGAAAACGAATTTCCCTACCAGAACGCGCTTGGCATGGTTTACGACAGCGGCGCCTATCACCACACCATGAACTGGGCGTTGAAGGTCGGTGACTGGGACGGTTTTGCCGAGCGCCGCGCCGGCGCACGCGCACGCGGCAAGCATCGCGGCATCGCGATCGCGAACTATATCGACACCGCAACCGGGGTGGCGCGCGAGCGCACCGAGATGACCGTCCGCCCGGACGGATGGATCGACGTTGTCATCGGCACCACCTCCCAGGGGCAAGGCCACGAGACGAGCTTCGCGCAGCTCGTCAACGAATGGTACGGCGTGCCGATCGAGAACGTGCGCATCATCACCCACGACACCGACATCGTTAAGTTCGGCGGCGGCGCCCATTCCGGGCGCGGCATGCGCCTCGCCAGCCTGATCATGTGGAAGGCGACGCAGGAGATCATCGCTCGCGGCAAGCTGGTAACGGCGCTGCTCCTGCAATCGAAGCCGGAGGCGATCGAGTTTGCTGGCGGCCGGTTCACGGTCGGCGGCGGCGATCGCGCGGTCGGCCTGTTCGATGTGTCAGCCACGATGTTGCGCCGGACTGATCTGCCGCAGGATTTGCGCGGGCCACTGGCGGCGACCTGCGATGAGGTCGTGGCGGAGGCGAGCTTTCCGTTCGGATCGCATGTCTGCGAGGTGGAGATCGACCCCGATCTTGGCGCCTGCAGGATCATCAGGTATTCCGCCGTCGATGACGTCGGCCGCGCTGTCAATCCGCTGATCATCGACGGCCAGACCCACGGGGGAATCGTCCAGGGCCTCGGGCAGGCGCTGTTTGAACAGTGCTGTTACGATGCCCGCGACGGTCAGCTGCTGTCGGGCTCGTTCATGGACTACGCCATGCCGCGGGCAGATGCTTTGCCGTTCTTCGATACCGGCATCAGCGAGGTCCCGATGCCGAACCATCCGCTCGGGATTCGGCCGGCCGGCGAAGGCGGGACGACGCCGGCGCTCGCCGTGACCATCAATGCGATCGTCGATGCCTTGCGCGACTTCGCCGTCCGCCACGTGGAAATGCCGGCCACTCCTGAACGAATCTGGCGAGCAATGAGCGGCCTGCCGCCGCCCCCGCGGACCCCTGAACTCGGGTGAGGTTGTCGATGTCGATGCTCCTGCGCGGTTCCCCCCTGTCGCCGTTTGCCCGTAAGGTGCGCATGGCCGTCCTGCATCTCGGACTTGCGGAAAAGGTTGAGTTCGTGCGAGCCGATCCGATGAATCCGGACGACGTTCTGCGCCGGGACAATCCGCTTGGCAAAATTCCCGTGCTGGTGACCCCGCAGGGCAAGTCGATCTACGACAGTCGCGTCATCCTGGAATATCTCGATCACGCGGCCGGCGGCGGCGTTATCATTCCGGACCGCTGGCCGGCGCGGCTCGA